>CAXHYW010000206.1:0-6439 GCA_964021475.1 uncultured Desulfobacteraceae bacterium
GATCATTGATTGTGGCGCCTATCTTAAGCATTGTTGTTTTTCTTGTTTTTTTTTTTTTTTTCAAGCAGAAGACGGCATACGAGATTCTCCGGAGTGACTGGAGTTCAGACGTGTGCTCTTCCGATCTGGTCACAATTTTTTCTATTTTGCCATCCGGTTTGGTGGACGAAAGGTTGCCTATTTTTTCTTGTATTTTATCGCCTTTAATTATGCGATTCTGTTTCCTTCCATCATCAAAAAAACAAATCCCTATTTAAAAAAACAATTTCCCAATGCCGGTTTTTTTCAAAGAGCCGGGCATCGATATCTGTTGATATTAAACTTTGGCCGCATACTGATAGACAGGGCCATTGTCGGAATTTTAGGTCCCCAATCAATCAATGCCACCTTCCGTGATTATGAAAAAATGAAAGCCATTGATTCAGGCTTTATTTTGCTGATCTGCCATGCCGGCGGGTGGCAGGTTGCCATGTCTGCACTGGATGTACTGGACAAACAGGTCAACTTCTTAATGCTCAGAGACGAAAAAGACATTGATAAACATTATTATGAGCACAATGAGACTGCCAATAAAATCAATATTATTAATCCCGAACAATTTCTTGGCGGGTCCATTGAGATACTCAATGCGCTGAAAAATGATGAGGTTGTCTGCATGATGGGGGACAGAATTTTTAGTGAGAGTGAGCGATCCATGGAAATGGATTTTTTAAAGGGAAAGGCAATGTTTCCCTTCAGTGCGTTTAAAATGTCTTCCATATCTCAAAAACCCATTATTGTATTATATTCTTATAAACAAGGTCCTTGCGAATACGAAGCCTATATATCAACGATTATTCATGTCCCGCCAAAATTGGGAAAACATCAGGAAAAATACAGACCCTATATGGAAATATTTGTAAACTCTCTGGAATCATTTATTAAGGATCACCCGTATCAGTTGTTTAATTTTTTTGATATGTGGCATGAAAATCACGAGGAGCCAAATGAGTAACAAAATTCGAGTGGCTGTTTCAGGGATGGGGTGTTTAAGTGCACTTGGGCTATCTGTGGATACCTGTATGAAGAACATGTTGGCAGGAGTCAGAAAACTCAATCCTCCCCAACGATTCTCAACCGGTCATGGGATTCAATACCCCGTGTTTGAAATTACAGACCAGTTTAAAAAACCTGAGTCTAAACCCAATCAGGATTTAACCCTGACCGCCCAGATGGCCATAGCAGCAGTTTATCAGGCACTGGAAGATGCCAGGATAGACAAATCATATCTTGAAAAAAAGCGGGTGGGGGTCTGTATGGGAACCACCGTTGGCAGTGCATTGAATAACGATCAATTTTATATTGATTTTCGAGATCAAAAACGACCGGACATGACACCCATCAAACGATTTTTAAATAGTAACCCGGCCGCAGCAGTTGCCAGAGAATTTAATTTAAACGGTCCTGTCCAGACCATTGTAAATGCCTGTGCATCCGGAACCGATGCCATTGGCATGGGCGCTTCCTGGATAAAGGCAGGGCTTTGTGATCTTGTGATTGCCGGAGGCACAGACGAACTTTGCAAAACCACTTATAATGGATTTATCTCTTTAATGATCACCGATCATGCCCCGTGTAAACCCTTTGATGCAAACAGAAAAGGCTTGAATCTTGGAGAGGGAGCTGCCGCGCTTATTCTTGAACCCTGCCCTGGGGGGCAGCCGGATATTGAACCAAAGTGTTTTATCGCAGGATATGGATCTGCCTGTGATGCCTATCATTTAACAGCGCCTCACCCCGAAGGGGTCGGGTTAAAACGTGCGATCCGACAGGCATTAAAAGAAAGTCAAATTGACCCCAAAGAGGTTGGATTTGTGAATGCCCATGGAACCGGAACAACGGAGAATGATAAAGTTGAAAGCCTTGTGCTGTCACAAATACTGCCGGATATCCCGTTTTTTTCAACCAAAGGATACACCGGACACACGTTGGGGGCTGCCGGGGCAATAGAAGCTGTTTTCACCATATATCATCTGAATCACAAAACCATTCCTAAAAGTATCGGGTTCAGCCAACCAGACCTGTCTCTTACACAATTTCCCATCACCGAGAATATGAGTGTTTCCTGCACCTTTGCAATGTCTGAATCCGTGGCGTTTGGCGGCAATAATTCAGTACTGATATTTTCGGAGAACTAAAAAAATGGATAAAAACGCATACGATCTTATCATTATTGGCTCGGGAATAAGCGGCATGACCGCTGGAATCATTGCGGCAAAAGAGGGCGAAAAGGTCCTTGTCTTAGAGCAGCATTCTGTTCCCGGCGGACTGATGCAAACCTATAAAAGAGCCGGGATGCTGTTTCCCACAGGGGTTCACAGGCTGGGATCCTTAAATCCGGGAGAACCCCTTTGGTATTATTTTAAGTATATCGATATTCTTGACCGTTTAAAGCTTGTCAAACTGGATGAAAATTGTTTTGAAAAAATATATTTTCCCGGAAAAACCTATGACATCCCCATGGGACACGCGCAATACAAACAAAGACTGTTAGAAAACTTTCCCGATGAGAAACAAGCGATTTCGACCTATTTTTCTGATTTAAAAACAATTATCGCAAATATTGGCATGTATGATCCCAGTGTGAGCCCAGAAAAAGATCTGTCCATGCAATACACAGGATCAATGGAGGATTATTTTAAATCCATTAAGGTTTCAAACCAGCTGAAAAGCCTTTTATATGCCAACAATCCTTTATATGGGATTTCCAGTAAACACTGTACCATGTTAACCCATTTCATCATTTCAGATTGCTATTTAAACTCAAGCTTTAGAATTGATGAAGAAACTACTCCCCTGGCGGGTGCACTGATGGATAGCTTTAAATCCCATGGCGGGGAGGTTATCAATAACGCCTTGGTTAAAAAGCTTATCACAAAAGAAGGCGCCGCCATTGGCGTCAGTTTAGACAATGGTGACAAGCTTTTTTCAAACAAAGTGATCTATTCTGGCCATCCGTCCATGATCCTTGACATCTGCCCTCCCGAATTGTTCAGACCGGCCTACCGAAAGCGGCTGGCAAATGCCCAGGATTCATTTGGCGTATTTGGAGTTGCACTCAAATTTAACAATATTAATTGTCCTGTTAAAAATAATGATGCCTTTGTCTATGATTCCTGGGAGGTTGATTCCCATTATTACCGGAAAAACATATTGGAAGATGACAAAACAGGGGTGGTATTTTTAAGCGCCTTGCCGAACCAACCGGGAAAGCCATGTTCGGTGACCGCATTGACCGGTATCAGTGTAGAGGAAAATAGAATTTTAAGGCAGTATTACAAGGAATCAAAATTAGATAAATACAAACGTTCTAAAGATATTATAACCAAAAAAATAATGGACAACCTGAAAACAGCCTTCCCGGACATAATGGACCAGGCCCAAATTGTGGATACCTATTCTCCGGTCACTTTTTCACGGTATACCCTGACAAAAAACGGATCTGCCTATGGTATTGTCAAAACATCCGATAGATTTTTAGAAGCCATGTTTCAACCGGCCACCCGGATTAAAAATTTCTTCTTAACCGGCCAAAGCATTTCTTTTTCAGGAATTCATGGTTCCATTGTCAGCAGTATTGATTTATGTTCAACCTTGTATGGCAAAGATTATTTAATGAACAAAATTGTAAATTAGCGGAAATTGTTAAGATGAAACGAGTTGTTATAACCGGTATGGGAATTATCTCCCCCATTGGAAACAGTCTGGAACAAGTTTTTGAATCCCTTTTAAATAAGGTTTCAGGAATAAAAATAATTAAAGGCTGGGATGAGATCAACGGCTTAAACGTTAATATTGCCGGCAGTTGTGACGGGTTCGATGAAAAAAGGATAAACAGAAAAGACAGAAGAACCATGGGGTCCATGGCAATTATGGCATCTTTGGCAACCCTTGACGCCCTTGAACAGTCCGGAATAGACGAGAAGATCATCCAGTCTTCTGACACAGGTGTTGTCATGGGATCCACAACGGGTTCCGGTGCCAATATTGAACAGGTATTTTCGGATTTTTCTAGAACCAAAGGGATCAGCCTGCTTGAGGGTACTGCATTCATGAAAATCATGAGCCATTCTGTGGCAGCCAATGTATCGGCCATGCTGAAAACCCGTGGACGTGTTCTTAGCCCCTGTTGTGCCTGCGCCACCAGTACCCAGGCCATAGGCGAAGGGTTTGAGATTATTAAAAACGGATATCAAAAGGTCATGGTGTGCGGGGGGGCGGACGATCTTCATCCTTCCACGGCAGCTGTGTTTGATGTCTTGCATGCCGCCTCAAGAAACTATTGTAAGAATCCTTCTGCAACACCCAAACCATTTGATATTAATAGAGACGGCCTGGTGGTCAGTGAAGGTGCTGGCGCTGTTATCTTAGAAGAGTATGAACATGCAAAAAACAGAAATGCCACCATCCTGGGTGAAATAAAAGGATACAGCACCTGTTGTGATGGTGAGCATATGACATCCCCCCAGCCGGACGGCATGATTCGCTCCATGAAGGGCGCCTTAAAATCGGCAAATTGTCATATCAAAGATATCGATTATATCAACGCCCATGCAACCGGAACCTTAAAGGGGGATATTGCCGAAGCTATTGCCATCAAAACTCTTTGCGATGACACTATCCCTGTGAGCGGAACCAAGGGATATACCGGCCATACACTTGCTGCAAGCGGTGTCATGGAAGTGATATTTTCCACTTTAATGATGAACAATGACATGATTATCCCCACACTGAATCTTGAAACAATCGATCCTGCCTGTGCCGGTATTTTCCATGTCCAAAAGAAAATAGAGAAAAAGGTAGAAAGGGTCATGACCAGTAATTTTGCCTTTGGCGGCATCAATGCTACGCTGATTTTACAAAAAACCACTTCATAAGAGAAAGGGAAAAAAAATGGTTGAAAAAATAATTGATAATGTCCAGATTGCCCTTGTAACCGGTGCCAGCAGAGGGATCGGAAAAGCCATTGCCAAAAGTCTCGCAAGCACTGGGCGCCATGTGTATATTAATTTTCATTCCAATATCGAAAAAGCCCAGCAAACCCTTGATGAAATCCTTGCCGATGGGGGAAAAGCACAGCTTTTACAATTTGATGTAACAGATAAAGAAGCTTCTGAAACAGCCCTCAAAAAGATTTACAAAAATCATGGTAAAATCGATATCCTTGTGAACAATGCCGGAATCAAAGATGATATGCTCATGGTTTGGATGAAAAAAGAAAATTGGCAAAGGGTATTGGATGCAAACCTGACCGGTTTTTTTAACGTGACACGACTTGTGGTGAAACACATGCTTCCAAAACGCTGGGGCAGGATCATCAATGTGACATCCACATCAGGCCAGGCAGGCCAGGCAGGCCAGGTAAATTATTCCGCATCAAAAGCCGGTCTTATCGGAGCCACACAGGCCCTTGCCAAGGAAATTGCCAAGAGAAAGATTACGGTGAATGCCGTGGCTCCCGGATTTATCGAAACAGATATGACCCAGGACCTGCCCATGGATCAGATTGTAAAATCGATTCCGGCAGGAAGAGTTGGCAAGCCGAGTGAAGTTGCCGCAGCCGTTATCTTTTTGTGTTCCGAAGAAGCCGCCTATATCACAGGTCAGGTCATCGGTATCAATGGCGGTGTCTTCTAATAACCGGTATGGCCGGAGCGCAGGTATTGGCTCCTAGACAATGAAAAATAAAACAGCAAAATAAACCAGACACAAAATAAAAGTATAAATAAACTTCCATGAAAAAAAACTATTTTAAGAGATCAGAAGATGACCCGGAACCGCTGAGGGGAATTGTGGAGCGGCAGGTCCGGTTTAACGAGGTTGATATGCTGGGTATTGCCTGGCACGGTCATTTTGTCAGTTATTTTGAAGATGCCAGAATTGCATTGGGTCAACAATATGAAATGGGCTATATGGATCTTTTTTCTAAAGGCATCATGGCCCCTGTGAAAAGTGTGCATGTCGATTTTGTTAAACCGCTGAAATTCATGGAAAAAATCACCATTGAAGGAATTTTCCATTATTCACCGGCATCCAGAATCAATAGTGAATATATCATTAGAAATAGTGCGGGTGAAATCTGTGCAACAGGATATTGCATTCAAATGATGCTCACCAAAACCTATGAACTTTTTTTAACCCAACCTGAATACATTAAAAATTTTTGTGATAAATGGAAGGCTGGCAAGTTTTCATGAACAAGGTTTATATTACCGGGGCAAACGCCATCACTTCCATGGGACCTGATCTTGACACCTTATATACAGGACTTTTAGAAAACAAATCTGGGATCAAGAAGGGATTAAGATTTGATACTGCCCCTTTTGTCAGCCCCTATGCCGCGCTTATTGATACCCTTGAAAGTAAAAACAAACAATCTCTTATTTTTGAATTAGCAGAC
>CAXHYW010000207.1:0-6411 GCA_964021475.1 uncultured Desulfobacteraceae bacterium
CCCCTGCCAGCATGATGAACGTGTGATTTCCACTGGGGGCTGTTTTTCCGATTTTAAACGAGAGAAGGGGCGCCTTGTCCTTGAAAACTTTTACATCAATGGCTTGGGGTTCATCCAGTTCATACCGGATGGTATCAGAACTTTCGGAAATAAGACCCGATACCTTCAGGTTTCGGATCACATCTAACAGTTTGTTGACCTTGTTCGTGTCTGCCGTAAATTTTTTATCCGACACCACCCAGATTTCATTTTCCCGGACAAGTTCCACAGGGATATTTTTCCGGGTAATCAAAATTTTATTAATTTCCCCTTGTTCAATCTTCATGGGTTCTGGCAGCGTGTAGTTTTGAAGGTTATCCTTTTTTAGGACAAGATAAACGCTTAATGCCAGGATAACCACCGCCAGTATTAAATATTCTTTTTTCATATGGTATATTCCTTTTTAAACCTGAAACATCTTTGAGATTTTTTTCTTTTTTGCGTTCCGCCGAACAAGGACTCCAAAGCCGAACAGGACAACCAGAATTGGCAGGATCACTATATTAAAGGTTTTGATTATGTTTTTGGAGAATGGGTCGATGGTTGCAATGGGATTTAAGGTTTGCTGTTTACTTCTCATGAGTGCAATATTATCCTCTCCATTGAGATGGTCAATAACATTCAAAATAAACGTGGCATTGGTGGAGCGTCCCTGGGGATCCAGCATATTGTCCTGGAGCACCTGGGAACAACCCAGGATAAAAATTTTGGCCGGTTTTGATGAGGCGATTATTTGGTTTTCTGTTACAAGTCCCTCAACTCCCTTGGCTTCAGCCAGGGGTGTTTTTGTTTCCGGGGGGAGATCTTGTTCTCCGACTTGTTTTTCCCTTACTGGAATCTTTTTCCCTGCAAAATAGCTTGTAAACTGGCCTTCCAATATATAGGCCAGGTCATGGGTGGCAAATTCTTCCGGAATGGCTGGCGGGGTGATGAACATGGGGTTCAGGTTGATTGTGCCTTCCATGAGCCAGGCTTGGTCCGAGGATGTCAAAAGTCTTGTGGCCGTTACCTGGTCTGTTTTTATGTTTTCCTTTTCAAGGGTTAACGGGGAAATCTGCATGGCAATCAGCCCCTTGATGTTGTTCATAAATTTGGGGGTGTTGTTGATGGAATTTTCCTTTAACATGGGCGCAAAATAGATGGTTTGTTCGCCTCCTCCTTGGTTTGGGGGGAGCTGATGTTTATAGGCTTGCTTGTCCAGAACATAGGCGGGTTTCATGCTTATCCCGTAATGGGTGAGCAGTTTTTCCAAACCCGTATCCATGGGCAGATACTGGGGCATTCCCCTGCCGCCCGGGGGCATGATTTCGTTGAAGGCATCGCCAAAAAAGGCAAGGTTGGTCCCCTTCATCAGCGCCTGGTCTATCTGGAACAACTCATAATCTGAAAATTTTTCAGTGGGCTTTGCAATGATCAGGCAGTTTAAACCGTCGGGAATGTCCGCTTCCTTTAAGGGGATGGATTTGATGTCGTATCGGGAGGACAACAGCTGGTTAAACACCTGCAATCCATTGCCAACTCGTCCCTGCATCATGGCCATCCGGTCCTGGCCAAGCATCTGTGTGCCGTGGTCGGAAAGATATCCGATGTTCTTATTGATGCCGATCATCTTTTCCATGATGCGGGTCAGTTCTTCTTCCAGGGCGTTTGGGTCTGCCATCTGATAGGTGGTGCCGATGATGGGAAGTTCCATGGAGGAGATAAGCGGAAGTGTTGAGACCTGCCCTTTGTACTCTACAACAAGGCCAGCGGCTCCCTGGCCTGATGCAATGTTTTTATCGGAAATCTGAGGCCAGCTCATGGCCATAAGATCATATTTTTTGGCCATGGTTTCCAAATCTTCTTTGGTTTTGAGGTCCACCTGTTTAAGCTCAAAGAGATTAAGGTTTTTGGCGTTAAGGGCCTTAACGGTATTTTCAATTCCCGTGGCAAGCATTGGCAACTGGTCAAGGCCGATGAGGGGGGCAATGGTGTTCAAAGAGGAGGATAAATACAGGGTGAGCTTTATTTTGTCCGTCTGGCGCAAGAGCGCACTGATTTTATTGTTTAATTTTTGTATGGCGGTGGTTAACTGGTATTCAAGTCCGTCGGTTGAGGTGATGGCAGGGATCTTTTCGATGAGGTCTCCATGGACAATGACAAGGCCCATGTAAGCATTTTTGAATTTGATCTCATCATTTTCCATGACCCGGATCTGGACGGGCTGGATGCCAAAATTCTTTGCAATTTCCCGGTTATCGCCGGCTTGTTTTGTTAGATCTCCCTGTTCGGAAGACACATTGTAAAAGGTATAGTTAAACAGTCTGCCGGCGTTTGCGGCATACTCCACCATCAGATCCCGAAGATACCGCTCGGTATTATTGTGGGGGGCCGGAAGGTTATTGGAAAAAAAAACGTTGATGCTCAAGGGTTCGGACAGGGTTGCCACGGCCTCTATGCTGGCATCGGACAGGGAGTAGATCCCGTTTTTGGTAAGGTCTGCCCTGAAAAACAGGGTCAGTCCCACAATATTAACCAATACAATCACGGCGATATATAGGATAAATTTTAAATAATGTTCTTTTATGAATGGATTACCCATTGTGTCTCCTTAGTTTTTTTCTTGCATAACAATATAGGTTGAAAAAATAAAAACAAAGACCAGGCTGATAAAATAAAGGATATCCCGGGAGTCGATAATGCCTTTGGAAATATTTGTGAAATGAGAATTGGCGCCAATAAATTCGATAAAGGCGACTAACTTTGCAGGCACGAAAAAAAGCATCCGGTCAAGGATGGTTAGGGTAAAACACAGGGCGCACCCAATGATAAAAGCGATGATCTGGTTTCGGGTCAGGGCCGAGGCAAAAATTCCGATGCTGCAATAAGCCGCTGCCAGCAAAATAGCCCCCAGGTATCCCCCAATGACAGGACCGGGGTCCACTTGTCCGATAAAAGAAATGAAAATGGGATAGGCTAGGGTGGGGAGCAGCATGGCTACCGTAAAAAGGGTGGCAGCTAAAAACTTACCAATGGCAATGTCTGTAAAAGAGACGGGCATGGTGAGAAGGGTTTCATAGGAACCGACATTTTTTTCTTCGGAAAAAAGGCGCATGGTAATGGCCGGGATAAAAAAGGAAAAGGTGATGGGTAGAAATGAGAAAAAATCCCTTAAATCGGCTCTGCCGAAAATAAAAAAGGTGGAAAAGAAAAACCACCCGCTCACAATCAAAAACAGGGCGATTACAATATAGGCGATGGGTGATATGAAATAATCTTTAAATTCTTTGACGGCAATGGTTTTTATTTGTGTCATCATTTAAATCTCCTCCCTTGTCAGTTCCTGGAATATTTTTTCAAGGGCCTGGGACTCTTTGGCAAGTTCCATCATGATCCAGTCTGTTTCTTTGATTTTAAGGTAGATTCTGGATCTTATATCTGAATCCGATGACGTATGGGACCCTCTGATTTCAAAGGAAACCATGTCTTGTTCCGTGGTGGCCAGCGGTTTGATTTCCAGGGTGTCATCAATGGTTTTGAGCAGTTCTGTGGCCTGGGCCTCTGAGGGGCCTGAAAGGGAGAGGCGGATGAAGGATGCCTGGGTTGCACTTTGTTTCAGGCGGGCAGTGGTATCGTTGGCCACCACCTGGCCTTTGTTGATAATGGCAATCCTGTCACAGGTCGCTTCTGCCTCGCTTAAAATATGGGTGGAAAAAATAATGGTTTTTTCTTTTCCAATGGATCGGATGATGTCCCGGATTTCTGCAATCTGATTGGGATCAAGGCCCGAGGTGGGTTCATCCAGGATCAAAATCTGCGGGTCCGTCATCATGGCATGGGCAATTCCCACCCGTTGTTTCAATCCCTTGGAAAGATTGGCAATGGGTTTTCCCATGATGCCGGCGAGTCCACACAGTTTAACCAACTCCCTGAGCCGTCTCTCTCTTTTTTCAGATGCATGGATTCCTTTGATTTTGGCCACATAGCTAAGGTAATCATATACCAGCATATTATGATAAAGGGGGGCTGATTCCGGGAGGTAGCCGATCAGGGATTTTATCTTGAGGGTGTCCTTGCCCATTTGCAGATTGTTGACCGTGATACTGCCGGAACTGGGTTTAAAAAAGCCTGTAAGCATTCGCAGGGTGGTTGTTTTTCCGGCACCGTTTGGACCAAGAAGCCCGAGGATTTCTCCGGGCTGGATTGTCAGGTTGATATGATCAACCGCGCAAAAGTCGTCGTAATACTTGGTCAGATTTTGAACATCAATCAATGCGTCCTCCTCCTTAATTATTTATATAAACGTATAAAAAAATAAAATGAAAAATTTATTTAAAAGTCTTCTAAAATTTTGCTTTTCTCTAGGAATTCATTTACCTCCTGGGTGGTTTTCCTCGACGTGACCACGGCCTTTTCAAAGCGGCGGCAAAAAGGATCATCCTCTCCTAATATCTTTGTTGCGTTCTTGTACAATGCTTCGCCAGCCAGAAAATAGGCGGTCATTTGTTTGTTGAGTTTTTTACGTTCAACATGGCGCAGTTTTTCCGCCAGTATCACCGATTCCAATTTTTGAACCGAATACTCAACCAGGGCATCCCGGGGCATGCCATAGGTTTCGGATATAGCGCTCAGGGCATCAATGGTTTTTCGGCTTAGTACAAAGGTTTTTTGTTTTCTGGGAAGTTTTTTAAATTGCCGGATCTGGATGGTTTTAGCCAGATCGGAAAGGGCTGCCATATCCTCAATGATATGATCAAACAAGGATTTTTGTTTGATGCCCATGTGGATGGCCACAAGCCCGATGGAATCAATGGCTTTCTGGGATAGCTTAAAAGTTGCCCTTACCGATTGTTTTCCCCTCAGGTCGAACATGGCAGGTCCTAGAAACGGGTCATCTATTTTGGGCATGGCATCTCCTTTTGGGAGTATAATTATTAAATCTACTAAAAGATAAAAAGTAATGCAGATTTATTATGATCGAATTTTACTTCAAAACAGAAGTCGGATCAATACAAAAATTTTGGATGACCAAAATATAATTTTACAAAATTTAAGGGGTGTGATGACAGGAAACTGTTGGGATTTCAAAATTGGGCGGTTTTTAGGGGAAAATTATCCGGATGCTTTTTTAAAAATATGCAGAAGATCACTCTTCCGGCAGAGGTAAAACTTTGTTTCGTCCTTGTCTTTTCGCCTTAAAAAGCTGGCGGTCGGCCATGGTGATTCCCTCTTCATAGGGGCGATCATGGGCCATCTCTGCCACCCCGAAACTCATGGTGAATTTCACCTGTTTTTGGGAATATTCAACGGTTAGGTTTTCGATGGCCCGTCTGATTTTTTCGCCAAGGGTATAGGCCCCTTTGATATTTGTGTCAGGGAGTAATATGAGGAACTCTTCGCCTCCCCATCGGGCCACAAGATCCTGGGATCGTGTTTGCTCTTCGAACAACCTGGCAAGGCGCTTGAGTGCGTGATCTCCTGTGGCGTGACCGTATTGATCGTTAATCGTTTTAAAAAAATCGATATCACCGAGAAGAATGGAAAAAGAATTTTTATTTCGCGTCATTCGGGTATGTTCATATTCCAGTCTGTCATAGATCCCCCTTCTGTTTAATAATCCGGTGAGCGCATCATGTTTGGCCATAATGTCAAGCTGCCGGCTCAACTCTTTCATCCTGAGAAAGGTTTCTTGCCTGGAGTATTCGTAAACAGCGGTAATGATGACAATCGTCATATAGGAGACGAATATGCGAATTTTAAATTCCATGGGATAAACAGTTGCATTAAAACTGTGATCGGGAAGGGAAAAAATAACCAGAACCAGGCCGGTGAACACAAGGGTGTAGTTAAGGCCACGCTTTAAATCATAGAGGAAAATGGCGGTAACCGGAAAAATAAATATCCAGACAGGGCCGGTATTTTCCACGCCACCCGAGTATACTAAGTATAGCATTAACACAAAAAGAGAGTGGATAAAAATATGTGAGGCGGTGTCAAACCTGGATGTTTTTCGTAAATAAAAAAAACTGGAGACAAAGAATGCTATTACCAACAGATCCAGGGTGAAAAGCAGATAGTTTTGAAGGCGGAAGGTCAGGATCGATATGGGGAAGATGAAGATGACCCCGATTAAGCAAAACATATTTAATAAGTGGATTTTTCGTGAAGATTCAAGATCCGTCTTATCTAAAATGCCGTTATTTAATATGAATACAATGAACTGCCTGATTTTGATCATCCTTAATCTATACACCAGGTTCGATTTGTTTTTCAACTTGAATCTGGCCATTGGGCCAGTTATTAATTATGAGCTGTGCGATACCCGTTATAGTGCTCACTAACGATCAGTTTCAGACCCCTGAGGATTTCTTTCGGAAGCCATTGCCCAATCTT
>CAXHYW010000208.1:0-6403 GCA_964021475.1 uncultured Desulfobacteraceae bacterium
GAGATTCTCCGGAGTGACTGGAGTTCAGACGTGTGCTCTTCCGATCTGTTTGACTGCTGATTTTTCCTTTTTATTTTTGGGCCAGGATCACAGTGGAATCTGTATTTAGATCCGTGATGCCAATGGTTTCTATCCGGGCTTCTTCGAGCCATTTTGTAATGGTTGAACTGTCATGGCAGACTCCGTTAAAGGTGTTTAGCATCATGGCAAGATCATAGAGAACTCCTTTCTCAGGAACCCTTCCTTTCCGGTCGGGAAAATAATCATGGAGGATCAGGATACCGTTGGGGGTAAGTAGGGTGCACGCTTTTAAAAGCAGTTGCCTGGCCTCTTCCGGCCCATAGGTATGGAGAAAATTGCTCATGCAGATCAAGGAAAATTTTTCTTTAAATTCATGGGTTCGAAAGTCGCCGCTTACAGGGGTGATTTTTTCCCAATCCTTTTTGTCCGGGTACAGGGTGTGGGCGGCCTCAATGACTTCGGGAATATCAAAGAGGGTTGCATAGGCTTCGGGTATAATTGTTTGCAGGGCCCGGATCAGACTGCCGGCACCTCCTCCGATGTCCAGTATGGGACCCTTGATTTGTTCAGGTCTGAGAAGCTGGACAATCTCCCGGGCTTTCTGTCGGACCAGGGTATCTGTGGATGAAAGATAGCGACGGTTCCGCTCTTCATAGGAAAGGGCGGCCATGGGCTTTTCTTTCTCAAGACAGACTTTTTGGGTCAGGGTTTCCCATTGGGGGCGCATAAACTTGCGGTAAAGGAAAAAATCCCCCATATAGTCTTTTTTTCCCGGCACCAGAAAAAGGGAGGCGGCCTGGGTATTATACCAGTTCTCATCCTGGCAGGTCACAAGCCCTATCCCTTCCATGGCCCGGAGCAAGCGCAGCAGCTCCGGGCCATGGCAGTTTGCTTCCCGGGCCAGGGCCGTAACCGAACAAAGGTCTTGTTCCAATAATTTAAATAAGTTCAGTTCAAGGCCTGTGAACAGCACCTGGGAATACCAATAGGCTGTGGACAGGTTTTCGAGAAATTGAAAACCTAGGGCCGGATTTGCTTGTTTAAAGTCAAAGGTCATGGGGTCTCCTTGAAAAAAGGATCCAAATGGATTTTATCCGATGGGGTGGTAACAAGGGAAACCCCTACAAACATGATACCCGATACCAGCATGGAAAGGATTACTCCGTGTCCCATGAACAAGGGATGGATACTTTCCAAAAACGGGGGGGACATGGGGGGAGTCTTTGCAAGGTCAAAGATAACCAGACCCACCTGGAGAACAAAACCGGTACACAGGGAGGCCATGGCTCCTGGTGCGGTTGCTCGTTTCCAGTATAGACCGCCCATGAGTACAAAAAAATAGGAGGCCGAGGCTATGAAGGTGGCAATATGGATGGCGTCAATGATGCTGTTGATGAAAAAAGATCCTGCGGTGGCCAGAAAGACAATTACAAGAACACTGATCCGGTTTACCCGACGCATCTGTTCCATGGTGGCGCCGGGGCAAAGATGGCGCTGGAAAATATCCCTGGCAATACAGGAGGCACCGGAGGTGGCAAAGGTATCTGTGCAGGACATGGCTGCCGCTGCCAGGGCCACGGCGCAAAGGGCCAGGGCCAGGTTGGAAAATTCAGCGCCCATGATAAAGGTCAAAAGTGCCGGTTCTGCCTTGGCCATTCCCATGGGAAAGCCCATCAGGGCAATTTCAGGATAAAGTGCGTTCAGACCCAGGGCGATCAGCGTGCACCCGCCAAATACAAGGGCCACAAGAAAGGAGCCAAACAACATGCCGTTCCGGGCACAGCGTTCATCCTTTGCTGCCCATATCCTCTGCCAGGGATCTTGCTCTGTGATCCAGCCGGGAACAATCGCCAGAACAAAAATGAGCACCATGGGCATTCCGATGGAAACCGGGTTCCACCACCCGGTTGGCACCGAGGATAAAAGCGTTATCGGTGAAAGGGCGGTGGCCGTTGTGGCACCGGCCAGGACCACAATCGCCATGACCAGAATAAAGGTTGAAAGAAAGAGAAACTGGATGACATCCGTGGCAATAACAGCGGATAATCCCCCCAGGGTGACATAGATGGAAACGGCTAAGCCCACGATCAATGCAGAATAAAGCGGATCAATTCCGTAGAAAATCTGGAGTACCATGGCAAACCCCTTGATATCGGCCACGGCAAAAAGAATCATCACCACGGTAATGATGATGGCCACGGGCAGTCTTATAAAAGGACCATACCGCATCTCCAGCAGTTCCGGCTGGGTAATGGCGGGTAGTTTTTTGATTTTTTTTACAAAAAAAGCAATGATGAACAGGGCCAGAATATTAGGGGCCACAAATCCCCAGATGGACCCCATGCCCAAAAGAATGAAAAAACCGATCACCGCCAGAAGCGCACCGGCCGTCAGCCAGGATGAGGCAGCGGAAAATCCGATGGACAGAAAACCTGCGGATTTGCCGGCCAGCCAGAAATCAGTGGGGGAGGCCTGTCGTTTGCTAAAATAGAGTCCGGTCAGAACCAGAATAAAAATGTAGATAAAAAGCACCAGAAGAAACAGATGGTATGCACTCATAAAAACCTTTCTGCCGGCAAAAAAAATCCGGCACTAAACACAAAAATGTTCAGCCCGGGGATTTACCTTCTCTCCGAAACGCTTTATTTCTCTCTTTCCCAAGGATATTCTGGCTGGTGGATCATCCTAATCACCGTGTCTTCCCATGCGGCTTCGTTTTTTTGTATACAGCACAGTGACATCATACGGCTTTCGTTCCCACTTACAGCGGCGGGTCCGCCCCGGATTTACACCGGGTTCCCCAAAGAAAAGTCTCTTTTGTTTTGTGATTGAATCCTGATAACCTTGATTCAATTTCGCTTTTTTTATAGCACAGGGTTTGTTTCCTTTCAATATTGATTTCCCCTTTGGGTTGAATTCTTTTATTATAATTTTACGGATTCATCAATGTTGACAACCGGGATATTTCCATATAATGATTGTGCGAAATATAAAGTGGTTCTATAAAAAATAAACTCATCGATAAATAGAGAATGTCCAGACCCTTGAAAAGGCATTTGGATGACCCTGAATATTTTGCAAAATATCGTCATGTGTATCCGACAATTGTTGAGAAACGAAATCGTAACGGTTTGAAAATTTTATGGGACAATGCCAGCCAGGGGATCAACTTGCAGGAGCGTAAACAAGAGTAATGAAAAAATCTAAGGATGCCACATTCAGGAATTCGGTTGCCTATCAACTTTTAAAAGTCGTTTTTGCCATTTACTTTTTTATTTCCATTTCCATAACCCTTGGGCATATGTTCATGGAATATCTGACGGCAAAAGAAATGGTGGTAAGAGAACTTTCCTTGCTGCAAAAGGCATTTGAAGATGGCTTGTCCACCTCCTTGTTTGATATGAATAACGATCAGCTCGACTCGATTGTTCACGGCATGTATAATGTTCCTGTTCTTGTGGGTATTAAGATAGAGTCGACCAATCCTAAAATACCGGTAACACCCATTTCCATCGGCGCCATTCTCGATGCCAACGCTACCCGGCAGACGATATCAGATGAACACGAGCATGGCCATTCCTCTGTCTCAGCAGGTGGTAGCCTGATTGAGCATACATTTCCCATTTATCAACCCAACAGCCAGGTAAAAATCGCCAAAGGGACCCTGTATTCAAGTGAAGGGGTTATTTTTTCCCTGTGCAGGCCGGGTTTGTTCGGATCATCATCAGTGCTGTTGTGAAAACAATTTCATTGTGGTTCCTGTTTCTATGGGCAGCCCAAGGTCGCCTGAGTCAACCGCTTCGTAAGCTGGCCCGGGATGTTATGCAATTGGATTTAAAGAATCTTGACGGCGTCAAGATTAAAGTCCAAGCCGGGGAAGGAAGTGAATTAAAGTTCCTTGAACAAAGCTTTAATGAAGTAATCGGCAACTCAAGCCGATTGACCAAATCCTTAATTGAATCAGCAGAAAAATATCGGAAGATTTTTGACAATGCCGTTGAAGGCATTTTTCAGCTCTCCCCTTCCGGTGTGATCATCAGTGCCAATCCGGCCATGGCAAAAATGCTGGGCTATACCTCTCCTGGGGCACTGATATCCAATGTGGATAATGTTGTCGATAAATATTATGTCAATCCAGAAGATCATGGCGATTTTATTACCCGGGTTCAAAAAGAGAAGCGGGTTGCAGGCCTTGAAAGAAAATTCAAGCGAAAGGATGGCAGTTCGTTCTGGGGACTTATGTCGGGAGGCTGTGTGTGTGATCCCCAGGGGCATTTGCTTTATTATGAGGGTTTTCTGGTTGATATTACCGAACAAAAACAAAAAGCTAAAGCAGAGAGGGCACGCATCATAGCCGAAGAGGCATCCCGATCCAAAAGCGAATTTCTGGCCAATATGAGTCATGAAATCAGGACTCCCATGAATGCGGTCATCGGCCTTGCCCATCTGACCCTGAAAACCGAACTAACCCCTAAACAGCATGATTATTTGCGAAAAATTGAAGTTTCCGGTCTCTCTCTTCTGGGCATTATCAGTGATATCCTTGATTTTTCCAAAATTGAGGCCAACAAGCTTACGATGGAATCCATTGACTTTGAACTTCAAAGTGTTTTGGACAACGTTGTCAACTTGATCAGCATCAAAGCGGAAGAAAAAGGTCTTGAATTATTGTTCAATGTTGGAAGGGATGTACCCCATGCGCTGATTGGTGACCCCCTGCGGCTGGGCCAGATCCTTATTAACCTGGCCGGTAATAGTGTTAAGTTTACCCAAGCAGGTCAGGTAATGATAGCGATTGACCGTGTGGACAACTCTGTTGGAACGGACAGCGCTATATTGAAGTTTTCTGTTTCTGATAGTGGTATTGGTATGACCGGTGAACAGGTTGATAACTTGTTTCAAGCATTTAAACAGGCCGATGGGTCCACCACCAGAAAATATGGCGGAACGGGTTTGGGACTCACCATTAGCAGACGACTGGTCACTCTGATGGGAGGTGATATCTCTGTGGAGAGTGTCCATGGTAAGGGAAGCACGTTTACATTTACGGCTAACTTTGGGTTACAAACCGGCGTAAAATCAGTGCCAAAGCAAAGCCCCAGCGATCTTCATGGTATGCGCGTTCTGATTGTGGATGACAATGCTCAGTCCCGGGAAATCCTGGCAGATCTCATGAACGAATTTTCTTTTGATGTTTTTGTAGTATCATCGGGTGAAGCGGCCCTTGTTGAGTTGGAAAAATCCGCTTCTGATTTGCCCTATCAGTTGGTCCTTATGGATTGGTTAATGGAGGGCATGGATGGCATCGAAACAGCCAGACGGATTAATGCGAATACCAAGCTGCCTAAAATACCTGCCATTCTTATGATAACCGCTTATGGCAGGGAAGATGTCATGAATCAGGCAAAAGCGGTCGGACTGGCCGGTTTTCTGATCAAACCGGTCAATCGGTCGTTGTTGTTTGATTCAATTATGAACCTTTTCGGCAAAAATGATTCGGTCACTTCCATTCCCATGGTGCAAAGGCGTTTGGAAACCACAGCCTTGGAAACCCTTGGCGGGGCCAGGATACTTCTGGCGGAAGATAACGAGATTAATCAACAGGTGGCCGTTGAATTACTTGAATCTGCAGGCTTGCTGGTAACGGTGATCAGCAATGGACGAGAGGCCGTGTCTGCTGTGACCTCTGGGGATGAGGGGCTTGGATTTTCAGGTTGTAAATTTGACGGGGTGCTCATGGATGTTGAGATGCCTGAAATGGATGGTCATCAAGCCACCAAGGCAATCCGGGATTGGGAAAAAATAACGCCGCCATCCGGGAGAACCGCATTTGCCCGTCCCCAGTCTGCTATGCCGATTATCGCTATGACCGCCCATGCCCTATCCGATGAGCGACAAAAATGCCTGGATTCGGGAATGAACGACCATGTTTCCAAGCCGGTTATTCCTGAACAGCTTTTCAAGACTCTGCTTGAATGGATTGAACCGGGTGGGGCAAAAGAACCAGTTCCAAAGCCGATTAAAAAAATACCTGCCGCCATTGTTAATAATTTTCCTGAAATCCTGCCGGGCTTCGATCTCCCGGCGGGTTTGAGCCGAGTTGCGGGAAACCAAACTCTTTTCCTTGCGCTGTTGTTGAAATTGTACAGGAAATATCGCCATATGGACCAAAAAATCAGCCGATCGCTTCAGACTGGCAAGTTTGATGCGGCGGAAAGAATGACCCATGCCATCAGAGGAATGGGCGGTAATCTTGGGGCCCTTGATTTGCAGTCAGCAGCTAATGATCTGGAGTCGGCAATTAAAGAAAAAGATCCGGTTCGAATTGAAAGACAACGGGTTGTGTTTGTCAAAGTACTTAAGACCACCATGGAAACAATCG
>CAXHYW010000209.1:0-6400 GCA_964021475.1 uncultured Desulfobacteraceae bacterium
AAAACAATCTCCATGTTCGGGTCATTGATGAAATGTTTTGCCGCCAGGGACTGGGCCAGATCGTCCACCGCAATCAACACTTTTGGGTTGGTCTGTTTGATGGCCCGTCTGGCAATAATACCGGATCGGTTGAGCCATTCCGGGTCTGAGTGTTGTTTGGTGTTCATGTAATGCCAGGTGACGGAATAACCGGTCCATTTGCGGATGATCCTATTTAATCCCTCATCCACATCCCGGGTCCAGGCATATTCCGGTTCATAACTTTGAAGGATCATCACCCGGGGTTTTTTCGAATTATAGGCCACTGCCGTCACCAGAATAAGGGCCAGGAACACAAGACAAAGAAAGAAGCTGAGATGTTTTTTCATTTTATAATACCCCTATTTTTCGCCAAAAAGGAATGGATGCGTATATGGCCACAAGTTTTACCAGTATCAGCAGACCGTGGAAAACCTGGACCTTGATTTCTGAGTAGGGAACATGGTCCTTCACCTGGTTTCGGAAAAAAAGGATATAGGGGGACTGGTAGCCAAAAAAGGCGGTTTCAGACATGAGCAGAATGATAAACCCAACGGCCCAGGGACTGATACCAGCTCCCGAAGCCAGGGGGAGAAAGGCTGCTGCCAGGATAAGAATGGCAGAGTTTAAAGGGATGAACAGCCTTACCACCAGCGTGACCCCGGTGAGGACCAGAACAAATTTTTCAAAATCAAGACGAATAAAGGCCTGTAATCCATCAAACTTAGCCACCAGCATTTTGTCTAGGCCCATATGGGTCATGCTGGCCATGAAACCGATCATGGCCGCTAGGAGGAATAAAAAGGCCCAGTCTATCTTTTCAATGAAGGTTTGCCGGTCCAGGGCGCCCATGACCAATAAAAAGCAGATAATGGAGAAGGTGACCAGGGGGATGGATATTTTATGCAATGGGGCGGTGACAATGCCTATTCCCAGCAGAATAATTCCGAACAGAGCGGCCCACTCAGCCCCGCTCATTCGTTCAAGAGAGTTCCATTTTTGGGTTATCTCTTTTTTGTCTATTCGAACCCGCTGGTATCCCTTAAAGAAAAGGGCGGTTAGCAGAAAATAGGAGACCAGCAGAACCACACAGGCAATGGAGGCGGCAAAAAACCAATAGGAGAACTGGAAGGCGTGTTGTTCCTGGGCGGGCAATAGGCCGAAAACCATGAGGTTGGCTGGTGCTGCGGTTAAAAAAACCGGAGAAAGCAGATTGATACCGTCCAGCCCGCTTAAATACAGCAGGGTGGATGATTTTTCCCGGGTTGCTGGATCCAGTTGATCCACCATGTTGTTCAGGATGGGGGCTGTGATCACCGCCCGGGCAGTGATGGTGGGGACCACCGGGTTGAGTAAAAATCCCGTGAAAAAAACAGCCACCTGATAGGCAAAAGTATGGGCCGGTATGGTTTTAAGCAGCCATAGGGTATACCGTTTGGCAAGCCCTGATGCGCTTATCACAGCCCCCAATCCCATTACGGAAAAGGCAATGAGAAACCCGTCCGAGGAAAATCCGGACAGGGCCACCCGGTTGGGAACCAGGCCAAAGAGCAGCAGCAGGAGAAGTGCCAGCAGGGCCGGAATAAAATCTGCTGTTAATGAAAACATCCAGGAGATCAGGGTCACGCTGACAATGGCCAGGAAGATAGCGATATCCCTGGTAATCCCCTGGTGGATTAAATAAAAAAACAGGGCAAAGGGAATAATAATTGCCATGAGCCAGACAAGGGGTTTGTCTGCCACCAGTGTTTGGGGATTTTTTGTCGGTGCCGTCACGAATGCCTCCTTAAATAGTGCCTATAAATAAATTAGTTTGTTGTTGGGGACGATGAGTTTGTTCATGTTCCGGATGCTGCCGGAACGGTGAATGGACAGAAGGGCCCTGGTCCAGGCCCCATGGCCGAAAATCAGGATTCTGGGGGCGGGTTCATATTTTTTCAAAAAGGCTTGGACCCTTTTTTCAAGGTTTATCAGGGGTTCTCCCAGGGTTAAAAGATCGGGCCGTTCCGTCCACAGCGGAAGGGACTGGATCATAGCACTTTTTTTTTGTCCTTCCCATTCCCCAAAGTCCAATTCATCCAGAAGGGGTTCGACTGTGTAAGCATTGACATAGAGTTTGGCTGTCATCCCGGTTCTTTTGAGGCTGCTGGCAAGAATGTGGGTATAGCCTGATTCCGGACCTATTTTATTTTTATTTTCATCAATGGCAGCTTGCTGGTCCGGGCCGGGGGGAATGATGGGGATATCCTGTCGGCCCTGTAGAAAACCCCGCACATTGTATTGGGTCTGCATATGTCGAAGAATGAGTAGTTTCATTTTATTTCAGGAGATGAAAAAGGTTTCTTCCCGCAGTCCCAATCGCTGTGTTTCCAACAAAAGAAGATCCCGGACAAAAATATTTCCCAGATTTACGTTGGCACCAAAACCGTTGATGAGCTGGCTCTGACTTTTGGGTGTGGCGGCTTCAAAGATGAGATGACTTTTATCGGTGGTTTTAAGAATCTTTTCGATCAGGGGCTGGTCAAGCGCTCCACTGGCATCATAGATTCCGGCATCTGAAGTATTTCGGCCTTCCAGGACCACATAGTCACACCCTGCCTTCAGGGCATTTTGGGTATTGGAAATCCACGTGGCCGTTGTGAACGAGGGATCATTTTCTTTTTTACCCACTTCCACCAGGACGGTGAATTTTTCTTTCAGCTGCCGGATCAGGTCTATCTCTTGTTCACTCGGAATATCCAGGGTTCCGCTGGAAACTTCGATGCAGCGGATGTCGCAGCCGTCCAGGAATTGCAGATAGTCTGTCAGTTTTCCCTGGGAATAGTATTTTTCAAACAGGGTTCCCCCAAAATAGACCGGTATTTCGTATTCTTTGTAGCAGGCTATTTTTTCTTCCAGCAAGGGTTCTATATAGGCAGTTCCAATCCCCAGCTTGGCCATATCAATCAGGGAATGGTAGCTTTTAAGAATATGAACCAGTTCTCCCAGGGGAATACCAACATCTGTAATGGCGGTGATGCCTTCTTTCCTGGGTTTTTTCTGCCTTGGGGGTAAATCAAGGGTTTTCCCCGGCAGGGGGCAATAGGGTTTTATCATCTTATATCCTTACAAATAGCATGGTGATATCATCGGACTGTTGGGCAGCCCCCACAAATTGCTTCAGATCTTTCAGCACACAGGCGTTGAGTTCCTCCGCACTGGCCATGGCATTGCTTTTCAGGGCGCTCTCAAGCCGTGACTCACCATATTCTTCATTGATTTCGCTCATGGCCTCGGTGACACCGTCGGAATAGACGTACAGGCCGTCTCCCTTGTTGAGCTGTATCTTTTCAAAAACATAGGGCGTTCCTTCAAATCCGCCCAGCACAAATCCGGGTTTCGGGGTGATCTGCTGAATATCGCCGGAAGCCGTCACCCGGTAGGGGGGATTGTGACCGGCACTAGTATAGTTAAGTTCTCGAGTGGTCAGGTTATAAATGCCCAGGAATACGGTGACAAACATTCCCTGTTCGTTGTCCCGACTTAAGATATTATTTGCCTTTGTAATGATTTGATCAGGGTGTGTGTTGCCTTCTGCTGCCGAGCGGATCAAACTTTTGGACATGGCCATGAACAGGGCTGCCGGTATCCCTTTGCCGGACACATCCCCCACCACAAAGCAAAGATGCTCCTTGTCCACTGCAAAAAAATCGTAGAGGTCTCCGCCCACTTCTTTGGCAGGGGAGAGGAATGCATTGAGTTCGATATTGTGCTGCTCGGAAAAGGATTCAAAGTTTCTGGGCAGCATGCTCATTTGAATTTGTTTGGCCATTTCCAAAGATTCTTCAATCTTGTGTTTCTCTATATTGTCAATGGACATGGTCACGTTGTTGGTAAAAATTTCCAGAAGGTCCCTGTCCAGGTCATCCATTCCTCTTTTCCCTTTCAGGTAAAGCAGGTTGCCGGGTAAATATCGGCTCTTGAAAAAGGCCACTCCGTTTTTCTTGCTGACAGAACATTTTTCTGTTTTCAGGGAATCCAATATCATTTGGGTGGCTTTCTTTGGCATTGTGTTCATGCCGGTTTCATCGAATTTGCTGACAGGGGAAGGAAAACAAATCTCTGCTGTTCCATCCTCCGGGGTATTGTGGTTGAACAAAAACATTTGTTTTTTCACCGGCAGCAGTTGGCTCAGCTGCTCGATTAATTGGTCCCGAAAATTGTCCAGAGACTGGTAATCCACAATGGAGGCGGTGGCATTGATGATGGTCCGAAGGCCTTTCTGAGCCCGGATTCTTTTTTTTATATTGAACAATAATACAATGATAAATAGGATGAGGCCGGCCAAAATACCGGTAATGGTCCAGATCAGATTCTTGTATTTATAATAGAGGCTTTCCGGTTCATTGATAATCCGGCTTTCCGGGGGCAGTTTGTTCTTGGGAATGTTCCATTTATTGAGCTGATGATAGTCAAACATGTATTGGTTGGGGCTTTTCAATATCACGGGAAGGCTGGCCATTTTCTGGCCTTCCAATATCTTCAGGGAAAGCTTTGCTGCGGTTTCTCCCTGGAAATAACTGCTTTTGAGCATCCCGCCGACGATCCCTTCCCCCAGCATATAATCCACTGACCCGTAGATGGGTACGGAAGATACCTCTGAAATCAATGGGATGGCTTCCCCCGGGGTAAATGTTTTTCCGGTATTGTCCTTAAAGAATGAAAGATAAAAAACAATACTGTCCCGGGACAGGGTGGAAACCTCGGACATCAGATCTGCCATGGAAATATTATCCAGAAATATGAACTGTATGAATTTGTCATAGGTATTGGCCGCCCTTAAAAATTCTTTTTTTAAAGAACTGGCAGTGGTCAACTGGTCGTTAATGACATAGATTTTTTTTGTTTCGGGGTGGAGTTTGAAAATAAGGGAAAGAGAGGTTGGAAAGTCTGCGGCTTCATTTACACCTGTGTACAGGGAAAATCCTTCAACCTTTTTTTCTGTGAAATTGTTGACCCCGCAGAATACCACAGGAACCTTTGGAAACAATTGTTCCCGGTACTGCCTGAGAAATTTTAATGCATCGTCATCACTTGCGATGATGAGATCAAATGTTCGGTTGACATATTTGGTCTCGTATAGAGAGCTGAGCATCTGGTAGTAGGTCTGGGTATTGTTCACCTTGGTGTCCATGTATTCAATGGTGAGAATGATATCGTCCCGTTTCAGGAGAACATTTTCAACCCCATTGGTTATGTTGTCGGTCCAGGAATATCCTTTGCTATAGGAATTTAAAAGCAAAACCCGTTTCTTGGCAATGCTGTCCGCCAGGGCTGGCAGGGCAGAGACGACCGTTAGGATGAGTAAAAGAGATAGAAGTAATTTTTTCATTTTGTCGATTTCCGCATTTCGTTTAATGATCCATCCGTTAAATTCAATATAAAAATCCGTGAAACTATTTGGAATAAACACCACAGCGTCAAAAATGAGGGCCACGTGGGTGACCGCCACCAGGATTACCATTCCCAGAGAAGGAGATTCTGATACACTATAAAGGATATTGTCAGGTTTTTTTAGAAGATCGGTCATGTTTTCTCAATCTTTCTTTAAAGGAGTGTAAATTGATTTATCTGAGATTTGAACATTCACGATCTGTACACTTTTTGCCGTTTATCCAAGTCGCATTCAGCAGATTGGCACCGATGAATTCGGTTCTGGACAGATTGGCTCCGGACAGATTGGCATAGCTCAGGTCGGTATTGTAGAACTCGGCGTCGATCAGCTTGGCATTGGTTAGGTTGGCCCTCATCAGGTTGGCGTTGTCCAGCATGGCTCCGGACAGGTTGGCTCCGGACAGATTGGCTCCTCTCAGGTTGGCGTTGACCAGCATGGCTCCGGACAGGTTGGCGTTGATCAGGTTGGCGTTGGTCAGATTGGTGTTGTCCAGGTTGGCACTGTCCAGATTGGCTCCGGACAGATTGGCTCCGCTCAGGTTGGTCTTGGATAGCGTGGCGCGGGACAGGTTGGCGTTGATCAGGTTGGCGTTGGCCAGGTTAGAGAGCGTCAGGTCAGCTTCGGACAGGTTGGCTCCGGACAGGTTGACTCCGGACAGATTGGTTAAGGTCAGGTCGGCATAAATCAGGGTACACCCGGGACACTGTCTCGTATTTATGAGTTGCTCTCTAATCAATGAAGGGCGGTATTCATGCGAACCAGCATGGGCAGTAGACAATAGAGAAATACAAGTTACCAATATAAAAAATTGAAAAAGTCGAGTCATAACATCTTCCTTTTGAGTTAGAATGCAAAAAAATATCAATAAAATCCAAGTCAGCTAAATATTGGATAGTGGTATACAAATTGTAAAGGCAAATCAAGGGAAATGCTCAAATATCCATTTAG
>CAXHYW010000210.1:0-6380 GCA_964021475.1 uncultured Desulfobacteraceae bacterium
GGCATGGGTCGCGTTGGCCAGGGTTCTGGCAGTGGAATGGGCCGTCGCCAGGTTTAAATTTCAAAAGAAGGCCGAAATTTGAGGCGCGTCTTATCGAAAAATTAAAACATTATGACATAATATCATGCACTATTTTTAATAGTTTTTTTCGGTCAAAGGGTTTTGTTAAACTAGCAACCGCCTTGGGAATGGCGTATTCATTGTCGGACATCCCGCTGATGACAATGACAGGGATATTTTTTTTATCCTTGTCCTGGGCAAGTTTGCTGAAAAAACGAGTGCCCCACTCTCCGGGCATGTCCAAATCCAGGGTGATCAAATCAAAGGAATCCGCGCTTAAAATGTCCCATGCCTGCTCTGCATTTTGGGCAACCGTCGGCGCATACCCATTGTCTTTAAATAAATTGGTCAGATAGGTTCGAATAGTTGGATCATCATCAATTATGAGAATTTTTTTCATGTTCTTCTCCATTTATTTAAATCTGATTTACTTGGATCTCTTTTATTTATTAAGGCAAAGAACCGGACAACCGGCGCGAAGGATCACCTGCTTAATCGTGCTGCCCAATTCATGGGTTTGGGATCCGGGGTTTTGGGAATCTTGTGCCATGACAATGAGATCTGAATATTTCTCCCTGGCATACTTTACAATCTCCGTATAGGGATTTCCTTCCCAGACCTCTATTGAATAATTCTTGATCCCATCCATTTTTGAAGCATATTTCCCCCGGGAAAAGCGAAGTTTTTCACGAATGCGCCCTTCTATGTCGTCCTGGGCAAACTTTTTGGACGTGGGCGTCAAACTCGTATTCTGGGCATGGAAAATATGCAACTCACAGCCAGTTTGACCGGCTAGTTTAGAGGCAAAATCAAAGGCTTTATCCGATGGAATTGAAAAATCAGTGGCAAACACCACATTGGAAATGGAACCCCAAAAGGATGCCGCCGCACGATTAACGATCAATACCGGGCATGGGGATTGCTTTACTACTTTTTGAAACGTCGATCCGGCAGTTTCAATTTCTTGGTTCAGACTGGCTTCTCCTCCAGTGCTAACACCCATCACCAGAAGGTCGAATTGATTATTTTGGATCTGCTCTAAAATTGCCTTGTCCGGAAGACCAACGGCTGTTTTTATTTCGTAGCTTTTGGCTTTCAGCAGTTGATCTGAATAATAGGTTTCTATTGTTTCGGTTAATTTTTTCTCCCCGTCGGTTTTTGGTTCGCCGGGGGAGTCACTTTCAAAAACATGGAAAACAGTAAGATGGGCATTGTAAAGATTCGTGACATTAAAGGCTACCCTGGCTGCAGGGTCACAGGCTTTTGTTGTGGATGTTGCAAATAGTATTTTTTTAAACATATCTACCCCCTACACAATCTGATTTTTTATTTTTGACTTTTTTTTTATATCATTTTTTTCGTTCTATTTTTTTGTTCTATTTTTTTTACTTTGAGTATTAATCCATACCATTATTGTAGGAATTGTCAATCTATCTGCACCCTGAACAAACAAAATCATCTAAAAAACCGTGTCCGGAGGTTTAATCACCCTCCTTTAAGCAGGAAAATCCCATCCCCGGTGTTCGTTCGGGGATGGGAAATAAGATCTATAATCGATCTATCACCGAATTTCTCGGGACAGTGCAGATGGAGGCCACCTGTTTGGGATCAAATCCCATGCAAAGGGCCAACAATTGATTGTAATCAAACACCGGGATATGGTATTTATCCGTCCCTTCTGCCTCGTTCAATTTCTTCTGAATATTATCCAGATACATCAGACAGGTGATACAGGAAACAACAATAAAATCAGCCTGGGTCTCTTCAATGATGGCATCCAACTTGGATTTCACAAAGGCGGTGGCCTCTTTGGGTGTACTTTTTGAAAACCCGCCGGCGCCACCGCAGCATTGAAGTTCGCGGCTGTATGTGTCAACTGTTGCCCCCAGAGCCTCGGTCAAAATCCTCAAGGCCTTGGGCTGCCTTGGGGATTCTTCAAATCCGACTATTTCACTGGGGAAAAGTGTATGACAGGGATATTGTACCACCCCATGTAGACCGGTCAGCTTCTTTTTGATGGTCTGGGAAATCTTTTCTGCCCCCACTTCGTTATAAAGGATTTCAGATACATGACGGACCTTTGTCTTGCATTCAAGCTTTCTGCCGGTCAGCTCTAAAAGTTCATTTACCCTGGCAAGCTTTGCCTCATCATGGGAAAGGTGGTCCCGGCCCATGCGAAGGGAACTATAGCAGGAACCGCACTGAACCATTATATCCAGCCCCTTGGCTTCTGCGATGGACAAATTCCACCCGCTGGAAGCCAGATAGGAATCATCATCCGTGGAGGGGAAGGCACCAAAGGCAGGACAGCAGACATACCCTTCTACATCGACCAGATCAACCCCTAGTTCCGGCATACTTGCCCGGATGGCCCGTTCAACATCCGGCCGGATGGCCGGGGTATTACAACCTAGGAAAAGACATAATTCCATTTCTTTTATTCCTCGCTAAACATATAGTCATTTTCGCTGACCACAGGTGTTTTCATAAGCATTTCCTGATACAATTTGAGCATCTCAGGCATTTTGGTAATGGTCGGAAGCTCGGGCAGTCCCAATGATTCCCTCAACTCCGTGTTGGTCCCAACCGACTGTGTGTACCCTCTTTTATAAATCTCGACAATGGAGGGCGGCACCCGGGTTTCGTCATTGGCACTCTGCCATTTGCGTATGGAAAGGATCATTTCAAAGGGTTTGACATCCATGGGACACATCTCTTCGCACCGGGAACAGGACACACAAGCCCAGGCGGTGTCATCGTCCAGAAGATCGTCCTCCAATCCATAGACCACCATGCGGGCAAGATTTCTCACCAGAAGCGGTGGGTTGCCATGGGAAGCAGGGCAGCCCGACAGACAGGTACTACAGTTAAAACAATGCAGCAGATCCTTGGTGTTGTATATTGCTTTCCACAGGTTTTTATCTGACTCACTAAAATCCATAATACTTTTTCTCCTATTGCGCTGCGAATCCCATTGTATTTTTTGACATTTTGGCATCAATGACCGCCATGATCTGTTTGTCGCTGAACCCCATGATTTCAGCCGCATTGTTCTGACAGGCCACCCCGCACATGCCGCAGGCCTGGCAGGTGGGGCCGTCCACAATAATTCTGTCAAGCACCTCATCATGGGATCTGGCACCATAGGGGCAGATATCAACACAGCGCTGGCATCTGACACAAATGGCATCATGAACCCTTGAGATCGCATGGGCCGTATGAATCTTTCGCCCGGAAAGATAGGCATATGTTTTCTGGGCCGCGGCTTCCGCCTGGAGAATAGCATCCTTCAGTGTCATGGGCGAATGGGCTGTTCCTGCGACATAGAGCCCTACCTTCATAAATTCAACGGGTCGCCATTTTGAATCGGCTTCAACAAAGAACCCATCCTCGTTCACCGGAAGACTAAAGGCGTTTCCAATATCCCGGTTTGACGTTTCCGCATCCACCCCGGTGGAAAGAATCAGAAAATCGGCGGGTATCTCAATTTCCGAGTTCAGGACTGGCTCAAGAAATGTCAACACCGGCTTTCCCTCACTCAGCTCAACCCTGGGCTTGGTATCAAGGGTGTAGCTCACAAAGATGATCCCTTCCTCCCGGGCCTGGGTATAATATTGCTCGGCAAACCCATAGGTCATCATATCCCGGTAGAGAATGAAAATCCTGGCCTCTGGATTCTTTTGTCGCAGGGTCAATGCATTGGCAATGGCGCCGATACAACAGATACGGCTACAGTATTCCCGGCTCTGTTTTTCCCCATCTTGTTTTTCACGGGACCCCACACATTGGATCATGACAATGTTTTCAGCCTCGCTGACATCAATTTGACCTGTATCAAGTCCTGTTTTTAGCTGGGCCTGGGTAAGGACAAAATCTGAATTTCCATATTCATATTCAGCGGTTTTTCCCTCAACACCACCCGTGGCAATGATGGCAGCACCGTGCTGCAGATAAATATTTTCCTGATTTTCATTATCCTTGATCTTTGTTTCAAAGGCCCCGAGAGACCCTTGAGTGGCTGTCACCTCACAATTTTTATGCAGGGTGATATTTTTATGTTCAAGGATTTTGATCATCAAATCCTTTGCCATGGAAACAGGTTCAAGGTCGTCAATGGTATGGTTCACATGGCGGCCTGCATACCCCCCCAATTTGTCCGACCGTTCGATCAGGTGAACATCCACCCCCCGTTGGGCAAGGGAAAAAGAGGCGTGCATGCCAGCAATTCCCGCTCCCACCACAAGGGCCGTCTGGTTAATGGGAAGGGTCTGAACATGGAGAGCAGGTTTGAGTTTAAGATTCTCAATGATGGCAAATAGTTCGTTATATGCCTCCCGGGTTTGATCCTTTACGCCCTCATCTTTTTTGGGTTCAAAAAAACCTTTGTGAACAATGGAAGACAGATCAATGATTTCAAACAAAGACGCTGCAAACCCAGCTTTTTTGGCAAGGTTTTTCAAAGCGTTCCGATAGATGAAAGGATGGCAGGCCCCGATGATAAGTCGGTTGCAATCTGATTTCTTCAACAGTTCCAAAACCGTCTCTTTTCCCTCATCAGAGCAGACCATATCAATGATATTGACTTCTCCCACACTATTGAGCTTTTTTAAGCCCCCTTCCAAAGCGGCAAAGTCAACACTGCTCTTTTCTACCTTGTCACTGCATTTACAAAGGACCACCGATACAAGGGGGGTCTGTCTGTCCTGTGATCGGGGTTCCGGGATCTCTTCTTCTTCAATAATCGTCACATCAAGATCGGATAAAAGACGGCTTGCCTGACCAGCCGCGGCAATGCCGGAACTCATGGCCTCACTTAGATCGGTCAGTCCCATGAGAGATCCGCAGACAAACACGCCTGGTTTGGTAAGCTTGACCTTGTCATAGGTCTGGGTGGGTAAAAGACCCTGGCCATTCACTTTAATATGGAGCAAATCCGCCAACCCCTTATGGGTCTCATAGGGAATCTGTCCGGTGGCAAGAACCACCATGTCATAATCGGCCTCAATAAATGCTTCAGTTTGGGAATCAAAGTACCGCATGGAAAGAGTTGTATCCGGTTTCAGCATCACCCCCTGGACCCGGCAGCGAACAAATTTTACCCCGATTTCAACAGCGCGTTCATAATACCGATAAAAATCTTTGCCAAAGGTTCGCATATCCATGTAGAAAATGGTGGTTTCAACATCATCTCCGCCTTTTTCCTTGGCAAGCACCGCCTCTTTCAGGGCAAACATGCAGCAGATGGAGGAACAATAGTCGCGGTTCTGCCGTTTATTCCGGGACCCCATGCATTGAATCCAGGCAAGACGTTTGGCTGTTTTCCCGTCCGAGGGCCGTTTAATGCTTCCGTCAAAGGTACCGGTGCCGCTGATAATTCGCTCAAAGGCAAGGGAAGAAACCACATCCTTTGAGACCGCCCAGGATTTGGCATCTTCAAATTCTCGCAAGTTATAGAGTTTTACACCCGAGGCCAGAATGACGGCATGGACCTTTCGGGTACTTGATTCATCCTGGGCGTCCAGGTTGATAACGTTGGTGGGACAGACATCCACACAGGCGCCGCAGCGGGTGCAGGCATCCATGTCCACCAAAAGCATCTGGGGGGTGCTGTGGGGAACGGGTTTGTAAACCGCCTTTCGCTGGGTCAGGCTGTGGTTGAATTCATCGGCCACCTCAACGGGACATACACTGATACATTCCCCGAGCCCGTTGCACTTGTCAGTGTCAATATACCTGGCCTTTTGCAAGAGTTCAATTGTGAAATTTCCCGCATCCCCTTCTACACTTTTAACTTGAGTAAAGGGCAATATTTCGATGTTTTCATGGTACAACCCTTTTCTCATACAATATTGGGAGGCATACTCCCTACCGACCATGGGCAGCATTCGGCACATGCCGCAATGGTCTGTGGGAAACTGGTTGTCCAGTTTGGCTAGGATTCCGCCAATCTGGGGAGACGCGTCCGTCAGCAATACTTTGTATCCGATTTCAGCCAGTTCAATGGCGGCCTTGATACCGGAAACCCCGGCACCTGCAACCAAAATAGTTCCTGTGGGCTTTTTCTCTGCCATAATAATCTCCTATTTTACCTGCCCGGTCACTTCAACCAACTCATCATTCTCAAAAACCGTCAAGGGCTGCTTTTCGTCATGGGATCGCCCGGCCTGGTACTCAAACCGATCTTGTGTCTTCTGGGCCGATGTCCTGAAAGCCGGCATCAAATCGATGCTGTTGGGGCAGGCACTGGTGCACTGACCGCAACCCACACAAAATAAACTCATATGACTCATCCGGGTCAGGTGGTAGAACATCGTGTCCGT
>CAXHYW010000211.1:0-6372 GCA_964021475.1 uncultured Desulfobacteraceae bacterium
AAGGCGTTCATGGCCACAAGGAAGACCAGAAGGACCATGATGGCGGCAGAGGTTTTTTCTAAAAACGCTCTTTCCGGGCTGTCTGCCCATAAAAATATCTGCACCGGCAATACAGTTGCAGGGTCTGTGAACCCGCCGGGAATATCCACGATAAAAGCCACCATGCCGATCATCAGCAAGGGTGCTGTCTCCCCCAGGGCCTGGGCCATACCGATAATGGTACCGGTGAGCATTCCGGGCATGGCCAGGGGCAATACATGGTGGGCCACCATCTGGGTTTTGGATGCCCCGATCCCGAGAGCCGCCTCCCGGATGGAGGGGGGAACTGATTTTAAGGATGCCCGACTGGCAATGATAATGGTGGGCAGGGTCATCAGGGTCAACACCAGCCCGCCCACAAGGGGAGCGGATCTTGGCAGACCGAAAAAATTGAGAAACACGGCAAGCCCCAGCAGCCCGAAAACAATGGAGGGAACGGCTGCCAGATTATTTATATTCACCTCAACCACATCAGTCCAGCGATTGGTGGGGGCAAATTCTTCTAAATAGATCGCGGTTGCAATCCCGATGGGAAAAGACAGACACAAGGTCACAAGAAGGGTATAAAGAGATCCACAGGTAGCCCCCCATATCCCTGCCAACTCAGGTTCCCGGGAATCTCCTCCCGTAAAGAACCTGGTGTTGAACTCTTGTTTAATCCGTGACTGACAGATGAGATGATCCACCCAGGAAATCTGGGTATCATTCATGCGCCGCTCATCTTCCGGTAGATCCCGGGAGATATGCCCTTTCATGAGCATGTCCACGTCATCATCCGCTGGCACCCAGATCTCTATGGTATTGCCGATTTCATGGCGATTCTTTTTTACAAAATCTCGCAAATCAAAGGCAGCCCCGGTGCTGACGATCCTATACAATTTACGTTTGTCTGCCCGGCTTAATACCTGGGGGAAGGTTGTTTTCAGGGATTGCTTCACAAGCCCCATGTAATTGGCTGTTTCCAAATTTTCTTTATCAATTACCGAAGGATCCAGAAAGACCTCCAGTTGGATAAAGGTCTGCTTGAATGCCGTATACCCGTTGGCAAAAATACTGATAAAAAGAACAGCCAGAAAGGCCAGACTCAAAAGAATGGCAGATAGCCCCAACCGCCTGAACCGCCTTTCGGATCGATAACGCCTGGCAAGCCCTTTATTAACCACATCCATGGTCCGGGCCCGGGTTTCCCCCCCTTTGAACGGTGCAACCGCCGGGCCTGAGGACAGATTTAAAATGGATGGATCCGTCGTTGAATTATTCATATTGCTCCCTGTATTTTCGCACCACCACCAGGGCAATCACATTGAGGACCAGGGTGACCAGAAAAAGCATCAACCCCAGGGCAAATGCGGCCAGGGTCTTGGGACTGTCAAACTCCTGATCCCCGACCAAAAGGGTCACAATCTGGACGGTTACGGTGGTTACAGTTTTTAATGGATTCACGGTTAAATTGGCAGACAAACCGGCTGCCATGACCACAATCATGGTCTCTCCAATGGCCCGGGAGACCGCCAGAAGAACACTTCCCACAATACCGGGCAAAGCTGCCGGCAACACCACCTTGCAGATTGTTTCAGAATGGGTGGACCCAAGAGCCAGGGCTCCGTCCCTTAGCGACTGGGGAACCGCATTTATCACATCATCGGAAAGGGAAGAGACAAAAGGAATGATCATGATCCCCATGACAAGACCTGCGGCCAAAGCACTTTCCGAGGAAACCTCCATCCCTAAACCGCTACCTGCATTCCGGATCATGGGTGCCACAACAAGGGCCGCAAAAAAGCCATAGACCACCGTGGGAATACCAGCCAGAATTTCCAGCAAGGGTTTTGCCACGGCCCGAAAGCGTTTATCTGCATATTCACACAGATAGATGGCGGACATAAGCCCCACTGGCACGGACACACACATGGCAATGGCCGATATCAAAAGGGTTCCCATAAAGACGGGAATAACACCAAAGGCACCGGTTGCCCCTATCTGGTCTGCCCGAATCGCCATCTGGGGACTCCATTTCAGTCCCAGTAAAAACTCGTGCAAGGGAATGATTTTAAAGAACCGTATGGCCTCGTAAAGGACAGACAAAACAATTCCGATGGTGATAAAAATCGCCAGGGTGGAACAGGCAATCAGGATATACTTTATAAAGGATTCCACATGGTTTCTGGCCCGAAGTTTAGGTTGGATACGCCGTTGAACCCAGAGAACCGCCCCGCTGCTGATAACCATTACGATAACGGCCAGGGCGGCATGGCTGATGGCCAGAAGATTCCGGTATTGATCCGCTGCGGCCTGTATGGCCGGTGTGATGGTACCGCCGACAATATTTCCCTCTACCAGGTTTTTAATATCATTGACCAAAAGATTCAGCCGGTCAGGGGGAAGCTTTTGCATCTCCTCGGGCAGGCCGGACACCACCATATCAATCATGATGCTTGACTCAAAGGCCAGCCAGAAGCCAAACACCACCAGCGCCGGCACAGCACACCACAAAGAGGACAAAGCCCCATAATAGGTGGGCCGGGAATGAAGGGTGCAGGTTCCTCCACTGTGTTTCCCGACCGACAAGGCACGCCTGCGGCCCAGGTAATACCCGGCGGTAGTCAACATTAAAAGTACCAGCAACAGATTGGAAGGCGACATTCTTTACCTCAACATTTAACTCAACATTAAACTCAACACTAAAAAAAAACACCTGCAAATTCTTCCCCCCTTCTCTTACCCGATCAACTCCTGGCAAAGGAGGGGGTCACTTCGAGAACAAAGATACGCTTCTTTTATTAGGGATGTTTTAACAACGTGTTAGGGGATGGTTAGGATGCAGCGGTCATGGTGACCCGTTTTCTCCTTGTTTCCGACAACAGATCTGTGAGAAAAATGGCCATGCATGAATTTGAGGAGATCTAACAAAAAAATGTGAGGGGGTTGTCAGGAAACCATTAGATATTTATGGAATCGAACAGATAGGAGGTATTTATTTATTTTTGTTTCAATTTACCCATGAGGGTTTCGAAGGAGTCTTTTTCCAGCATCTGGCGGAACTGGGAACGATAGTTGCCGATTAGGCTGACCCCTTCAATGACCATATCATACACCATCCACTGGTCATTTTTCCGTGTAAACATTCTATAGTTGATGGGGATTTCAACGGTTTTGGTAATAATTTTAGTGTTCACCTGGGCCTTTCTTTTCTCGACCCGGTCCTTAAGAAAAACAACCTTTTCATCGGTATAAGCTTCAATTTTAGTGATATAGGTATCTTTCAATAAACGGCTGAACAGGGTCACAAACTCAAACTTTTCAGCTTCTGTTCTTTCTTTCCAGTGTCTGCCGAGGCTCAGTTGGGACATTTTTTTAAAATCAAACCGTTCTTCCACTAATGTTCCAAGCGCCTCCCGGCGTTTTTGCTTCTGGGCATCCCCTTTGAGTTCGGGCGTTCTCAAAACGGTAAGAATTTGATCAATACTGAGTTTTAACTGGTCCCGGGCAGGAGAGGCAAATACCGTATACCCCCCACTAAAAACGAACATCACCAGCAAAAAAAACCCTATTTTTCCAAAATATTTCATAAACACATCCAAATTCTTAATAATTAAAGCACTCTCAAACCGAAGGGTTTTTGATCCAATCAAGAGCTGCCTTTATATCCGGCTTAATGGTAAATACATTGTCCAGCTTGGTCAGGGAAAGGGCATTAAAAACCGTTTTACCAAGACCTGTCAGTATAAATTCACGGCTTTCTTTTTTGCTCCACTGCAGTCCTTCCACCAGGGTGGCGATACCTGAACTATCCATAAAGGAAACCTGGGTCAGATCCACGATGATCCCTTCTACCTTTTTCTTAAAAAATGGCAAAAGAGTGTCCCTTAAATTGGGGGAGGTAAACATGTCAATCTCGCCTTCCACATTAACCAAGGCGATCCCATCTTTTTCACTGCTGTTAATTTTAAATCCCATGGGTTTCTCTATTTTTGAAAAATATATTTACTGATTAATTCTTCCAGGCTGATGGCCGATTCCGTATCCATCAGGGAGTCTGAATCTTCCAACAAATCTTCAGATCCGCCCGGTGATAATTTGACAAATTTATCTCCAATCATCCCTTTGGTTCGGATGGAAGCGATGGTGTCATCGGAAATTTTTGTTCCTTTTTTTATCTCCATTTTCACCAGGGCATTGTCCTCATCAAGGGAAATCTGCTTGACCTTGCCCACGGGAACGCCTGCTATTTCGACCGAAGCACCGGGCTCAAGCCCTTCAATGGATCCAAATCTTGCAGTAATGGTGTAGGCATCTGACCCGAACAACTCAACCGACCCAAGGTTGACGGATAAGTACACCAGACAAGCCATGCCCAGAATCATAAAAAGACCCACTGAAATTTCTGTTTTTTTCCCATACATGATGATCAATTTAAATCCTATAGTAGTAAAGATGTCAAGATATAATCCACAATCAGTATTGAAAGAGAGGTCAGCACAACGGCATTGGTTGTGGCGGTGCTCACCCCTTCTGTGGTGGGTTCTGCCATAAACCCCATGTAGGAGGGTATCCAGGCGATTAAAAGCCCGAAACTTAAGGATTTCAATATTCCCCCATAAATATCGGTAAAGGTGACGGCGGAAACCATCTTACCAAAATATGCCCCTTCGTTCACCCCAAGAAGCTTGACACCGACAAGGTAGCCCCCCATGATCCCTATCACATCAAAGACAGCGGTCAAAAGAGGTAGAGAAATGATACCGGCGATAATTTTAGGACTGATCACATATTTCACAGGATCAATGGCCATCATTTCAAGGGCAGGAAACTGATCGGTGATTTTCATGATCCCTATCTGGGCTGCAATGGCAGACCCGGCACGTCCTGTTACCATGAGGGCACAGAGAACCGGCCCCAGTTCCCGGATGATGGAAAGGGCCACAGCAGACCCTAAAAGCGCTTCTGCCCCGAACTGCGTCAGAGTGTGATACCCCTGAAGACCCAGCACCATCCCCGTAAAAAGCCCGGTAACCGCTACAATCAAAATGGACCTTGATCCTATAAATTCAATTTCCTTGAGCAGCCGGATAAACCTAAAAGGAGGGAGAAACGCCTGGATAAAGGCAATCACCAAAAAAATGGTGCTTTGTCCCAGCACCTGAATTCTATTGAGTGTGGACCGTCCAATGAGTGCCGGGATATCAAAGCTCACGGTTCATTCCTGCTCCATTAAAAGTTCATCCAGATAGTTTTTATCAGTTCTATTAAAGGGAATCGGCCCTTCAGGCTCCCCATTGATAAATTGTTTTACCCGTAAATCCTCAGAATTTCTAATCTCGTCAACACTTCCTTCGGCAATAATATCCCCATAAAAAAGAATTATAATTTTGTCTGCAATCCGAAAACTGGATTTTATGTCATGGGAAACCACCACAGAGGTAATATTGAGCTTTGAATTTAAATCCATGATAAGTTTACCAATCACACCGGTTGAAATAGGGTCAAGACCCGAGGTGGGTTCATCATAAAAGATAATTTTAGGATCCATGACAATGGCCCTGGCAAGCCCCACCCGCTTCATCATTCCGCCGGAAAGCTGGGAGGGCATCAATTTTTCTGTCCCCCTCAATCCCACCATTTCAAGCTTCATGGTGACAATGGTTTTGATCACACTTTCTGCGATTTTTGTATGCTCCCGCAAGGGAAAGGCGATGTTTTCAAAAATATTCAGATAATTAAACAGGGCAGATCCCTGGAAGAGCATCCCCATTTTTTTTCTTTTTACATAGAGCTTTTTTTTACTGGCAAGGGTCAGATCCATTCCGTCAAAATAAATAGAACCGGAGTCCGGGCGTTCAAGCCCTGTGATCTGACGCAAAAGGGTACTTTTACCGGACCCGCTTCCCCCAAGGATCACCGTGACTTTTCCTTGCTCGAACCGGCAGTTCAGACGGTTGGATGCCACCGTATTACCGTATTTTTTGACGAGATTTTCAACTCTGATCATAGGGGTTCACGTATATCATTTAAAATTTATAATCGACGCCCATTGATACCGTAAGGGGTTTGAGCTGTCAACGGAAATCAGGCTCCAAAAAACGGCTATCTCAATGTTGCCCCACAAATTTGTAAACTAAAAGGCAAAAAAGCGCCCATCATCTGTCACCTATTCTCAGGTCAGTGATTGACAAAATGGAAAGGGCTCTATATAGATTTTAATATAATGATGGAAAACATTCCCGAAAATAATCATATTTCAGATCAGTCAACCGAACTGAAATCCTGTATGAGCAAAGTTCAACGATTGTCCAACTGCATTGAAATTGCCAATCTAATCAATTCGGAACTCTC
>CAXHYW010000212.1:0-6361 GCA_964021475.1 uncultured Desulfobacteraceae bacterium
ATTCATGGTGCTATCAAATACCCGGATAAAAAAGGAGTTTATTATGGAAACTATTTGCCGTCTAAACAGGAGGGGCCAAGCAAAACGCAAAAAAATTAATTCCTTCTTTTTGAGAATGATCGTGTTGGGTGCTGTTTCTTTATTTTTCGTGGTACCCTCATCTTTGCTGGCACAAGAGCCTGGTGTGTATATTGTTCCCCCCCAGGGGAATGTTGTTGCTGGTAGAATTGTCCGGTTTAATCTGTTTATCCATAATCCTGAAAACGTAATGGTTATCAGTCATAAATATGGCAGGTTCATGATTAACCTTAAAAAAGCGGATGAGTTCCGTACCGTTGAAGCGGCTCCCGTGGATTCAGATTCAGATCTGTCCATTACACTCCCGGCCCAAGGGTATGCCAAAAGAGAGTATCAGTTTTTACTGCCTGAAAGCATGGATGGCAATATTACCTTGTCTCTGGATATGGAAGATGCCCCACCCGTTTTATTTGCGGCAAAGGTTGCGCCGATTGAGGAGCAGACCGAACAGATCTCACTGGATAAAGGCGCAGAACTATTCCAGCCCTTTGCCCGAAATTTTTCTGCCTACGAACCCATGTATTTTTTAATGGGGGTAGATCCAGGGTTGGAAAAAAGTAAATACCAAATCAGTTTTAAATACAAGCTGTTTAACTCGCCCAGTGACAGTCAACTGACAAATGGGTTTCTGGATGGATTTCATCTGGCATATACCCAGACTTCGTTCTGGGATCTTAAGTCAGATTCAAAACCCTTTGATGATACCAGCTATAAGCCTGAGATATTTTATTACATGCCAAAAATCAATCTGAATACTCCCTGGATAAAGGCCTTTGGCATTCAAGCAGGATTTAAGCATGAATCAAACGGTAAAGGCGATACAGACTCCAGAAGTACAAATTATGCCTATATTGAACCCATCTTTGGCTTCCACCTTGTGAGCAATTATTATCTCAAGATTGCACCCAGGGTTTGGGCCTATGTGGGCAATGACGATGATTCAAATGGAGACCTTGACAAATATCGGGGGTATTTTAATTTCCAGGCTAAAATTGGTGATCCCCAGGGATTAATGCTGGATACCAATACCCGTTGGGCTGAAAAAGGCCCTAGCTTTCAGTTGGATTTAACCTATCCTGTGGCCGAATTTTTTCAAAATCGCCTCAAAATGTATCTTCAACTTCAATATTTTAACGGATATGCGGAAAATCTGATTAATTATCAGAAAAAAGATGAGGTCGTCCGGTTAGGTTTCTCATTTGTTCGTTAAAACTCACTGAATTGCTGGTTTAACTTTAAACCATTACAATGGAAAAAGAATTCCAAATGACTTTATTTAAGCTGGATGAAAAAAAATGTAAATATTGTCGCCTGCCCAACAGAAACAAACCAAAGGTTAGATGGATTGAATAAAACAACAGCCAGGGGTGTGGTTAAGGGTCGCCCCCCCCCCATTCTCCTGGCATCTTCAATCGGCCTGATCCAGCTGATATCCCCTGAAAAAGTAGGTCACAACAACACTTCCGAACAATATCAAACAACTTCCGATAATAAACACATGGGCAAGGCCAAAAAGATCAAGGATTATCCCCGAAAGAATGGGAGAGACAATCATGCCAAGACTCCAGGCAGCATCGGTGATACCCATAAGCGAAGCCATTCCCATGGTACGGCCCAATTGGCCTGTGATGACAAGTCCTGCTGGCAGGGCTATGCCATTGGCCATGCCCATGAGGATATTTAACAAAAGGATCATTGCAAAGCCTTGAACAAATGGCATTCCCAAAACGATCAGACCAGAGGCAAAGGTCCCTGAAATGATAAAGTATTTGGGATTGATCCTATCTGCAAGTCTACCCATGGAACGTTGGAGAAATGCGATGAGAAAAATATTGGCCCCCAGAATAATTCCGACCTGGGAGCTTGTCAGGTTGAGCTGGATGGCAAGAATTGGTAAAAAGGTATAAACCGCCCCCTGGCCCGAGGCCGTGAAAAATCTCATGATGAAAAGTCCCAGAACAATCCGGTGGCGGAACATTTCTTTAATGGAATAAATCCGGGATTTTTTCCCTGGCAAATGACGGCTATTTTCAGAAGGTATAAAAATCATCACCAGAAGACAGGTTAAAAGTGCAAGTGCTCCCATGGCATAAAAGGCTGCATCCATTCCAAAATGATCACGAATCGTCCCGCCTAGTACTGGCCCTATCCCAAGACCCAACATGACCGCCATATTCAAGGTTCCCATGTAAAGACCTAATTTCCCTTTGGGTGCAATATCCGCGGCAAGAGCCATGGCAATGGGAACCACCAGAACAGAAGTCATTCCATGGAAAAACCGGATAAGAATTAGGGATTTTGGCAGGGTCGGTAATACATACAATACCGAAATAAATGCATAGAGAAACAATCCCGTCACAATAAATTGTTTTCGTCCAAATTTGTCAGAAAGACGCCCGACCAGTGGATTAAAAAGGGTTCTGGCAATATTGAAAGAGGCAATAATCAGTCCAACTAAAAATCCTGTTGCACCCAATTCCACCGCATATACCGGTATAATCGGCCAGATGATCCCGAGACCTATCATGGCAACGCCCACGGAAACGGAAAGTAAAAAAAGAACGCCTGAAGAAGACCGCTCCATAAATTACAGTCCTCGCATCCATTCCGGTTTCAGATCGATGTGACCGGCCAGGGCGTGATCAAGGGTTTTCAGCACGGCGGGCTTGTCTTGTGGAAACCTGGCATCAATCGACAGATAATTACTGGCATGTACGGATCGAAAGGCTCCCCTGGTAAGATTTGTATGCTCTACCAATTCCCTGAGTTCTGAAATCATGCCCAATGCATCTGGAATTTTATACTCTCCTTTTTCAAAGGCCTTGCCAAGAGGAGTATTGGGCAGAGGCATAAGGCTCAGAGCGCTGACGGCTTCTGGGTCAATGGCTGTCAGCGCAAGGCCTGTCTGCCTGGCATGGGCAAGACTTAAATCGATCTGCCCCAAACCCAACAAAACAATGGTGACCAAACGGATACCGGACTTTCTTAAGCGTTGGCAATGGGCAATCAATTCTTCCGGGCTGCCGCCTTTCTGGATATCTTTTCTCACCTGGGCATGGCCCGATTCTAATCCAAGAAAGACAGCCTTGAGACCATTTTCATGGAGATAGGCCAATTCATCATCGGTTTTTAATTTAATGGATTTTAAATTGGCATAACAGGTAATCCTCTTTACCCAGGGCAGTTTTTCATGGATGTTTTTCAATAACCATTTCCAATTTTCCATGGGCATGACAAGGGCATCCCCGTCCATGACAAAGACTCTGTCCTGGTGCCGGCAAAAACGGCTGGCATATTCAAAATCTGCTTCTAAATATTTTCTGTCTTTTAGGGCAAATTTTTTATCTGTATAGGCACCGCAAAAGGTGCATTTAGAATGGGAACAGCCCAAAGTAGCTTGCAGCAGTATGGCATTGGCTTCACTGGGCGGACGGATACAATTTCCGACATGATGGAATCCGTTATTAAGGGGAAGATTCATTTAAAAGGGCCTCTCCGGTGTGTTAAAAGTTTACAGCGTCAAATATTTAATTCCTTTTTAAAGGGTTTCTTGATGTTTGTCACTGGATAGTTTGAAGGGATATTTTTTACAGGTTTTAAGGGGGAGAACGATTTTGGTTAAAACGGGAGTAAGTTGGCAACCCTATCTATAAAAAGATCGGGTAAAACGATTGGGTAAAAAGACTGGGTAAAACTATTTGGTAACGATTTTAAAGTAATTGCTGGCAGGCTTATCAAAATGAACCTCTGACATGGCCAGCGGGTCACTAGTGGCAGCCAGGTCCATCTCATATCGAATGACAAACCAGACGATAGTGCCTTGTTTTTCAACAAAATTGTCGGCAAGTTTCAGGCTGCCTTTGGATGTTTTGGCACCTAAATAGGAAATACCGTCCATCTTGGAAAGACAGCCTGTCCCATTCTCATATGTCATGGTTAATTTGAAATCAAAATTCGCAAATCCCTGTTTGGAATTGGTCCCACACATTCCGTCCCAGAAAAAATAAACATCAAACAGGACACCATCCTTTTCAGTTACGCATTCGATGGTATGTTCTCCAGACTGGGAAATCCTTGCATCTTGCCCCTCTTCATACCGAATAGCCCCGCAAAGTTGCATTTGAAACAAGATTCCGTAGTGGTGCAGATTGAAACGGCCCAAAAATTGATTGTTTAAAATCCATCCTTTGGATATGTTTTTTCGGTGGGATTGATATTCCCGGCTTACCTTCAAATCAAAGGGCCGGTTTTTTACATGGTTGGCATATTCATTTATCACCAGCAGATTGGATTGGTTTTGCACAGGCCGGTACATCTGCATCATCTCATGTTCTAAAATGCCGACTTTGAAAAGATTGTCTTTTTTCTTTTTTGGCACTTAACGACCTTCCTCTTTAGGGTTGATGAAAATTTCCATGTAGGCTAATATTCGAGGCTTATTATATAATACTCTATATTAAAGTTAGTGTTACAAAAAAAAAGGGGAAAAGTAAATCAGGGAAACTGGTAACTTTTGATTTTTTTTTATAAAATATAAACGAAGGTGATGGACGAAAGGGTGCATTCTTTTATGCTGCCTTGTATAAATGCATCATGTGAGGGGGATACAGGCTGATTCACCGGATTCAGGTTTTTGATCAGGTTTTTGATCGGGGAGAGAATGGGGCAGGATATGGGACCGGATAAAAAAAAAATTGAGGCACTGGAAAAAAAGATGGCAACCTTGGGAATTAAGAGGGAGGATATCAACGAAAAATTCATAAAATCCTCGGGCAGGGGAGGGCAAAAAGTCAATAAGACCGCTTCCGCCGTTTTCCTGAGCCACGAAAAAACGGGGCTTAGCGTGAAAGCCGGTAAACACAGGTCCCAACATTTGAACCGATTCCTGGCCCTAAGAAGTCTGGTCGAAAAGATTGAAGCCCAAATGACCGGAAAAAACGACCAGGAAACGGAACAATTTGAGAAAATCCGAAAGCAGAAACAAAAACGGAAAAAAAGAAGTCAGAAAAAACTGAGCACTAAAAATCCAAATGACAATTGAATGCTTTTTACATGGGGATTTGTTTTAAGCCCTCTTGTTACTTAAATCTAAAAGGCACCGAGCTGACAAGGTTTGATCCGAATGCCTTTTTTTTCACAGGCAGATCCCAGATCCAATTTTGTGATTTTCAGGGCTTTGGCTATCTCCCAACATTGGCTACAGGAAATTTTACCGTCAATATTTGCCTTGTCCAATGCTGCCATAAGATCTTTGGATATGTCGATATCCGGATTGATTCGTTTTTTTTCCGGAGAATACCCGAAAAGGCCCAACTGACATTGGGAAATACGGTATTCCATAAGATCTGTCTGAACCCCGATTTGGGAAGCGGATATTCCAATATCTTTGCCAATCTTGTGTGCGGCTGAACAGGTTAAATTGCCATCGTCGGCCAGGGAATTGATCTTCTTGGAAATGATGGGATCGATACTTTTTCCCTGGTGTTTATTTGCGTAATGTCCTTTGTCTTCGTGTGCCATTGGGGTTCCTTCTTCTGTTTGACTCTTGTTAAAGGTTAGGATATGAATCTTTTATAACCTAAATAAGTCCAGGGATAAAGGATATAATTGATGATAGATGAAATTGCTTCCAATGATTTTCAAATGATTTACATTGCATCCTGCGGGGAAGGCATCAATGCCTTCAACCTGGTTGAATCCACCCTGGTCCAGTTTCCAGACAGCGACATTTCCGTTGTAAAGGTGGCCCACATTCGTTCCGAAAGTCAGGTGGATGAGCTCATTGATAAGGTCAGAGACATTGAAAGTCTCATCGTTCATACTTTGGTTGATTCAAATCTTCGAAAATATTTGACCCGAAAAGGGATTGACAATCATATTGTCACCATCGACCTTATGGGACCTATCCTGTCGAAGATTCAGGCATTCTTAAACAAAGACCCTCTAGAAAAACCAGGGCTTTACAGACAAATTCACCAGATAGATCTTAAGCAGGTTTCTGCCATCGATTTTGCACTTGCCCATGATGACGGATTAAATCCAGACACTTTGATGGGGGCAGAGATCGTTCTGCTGGGGCTGTCCCGTGCCGGGAAAACCCCCTTGTCCATGTACATGGCCGTCATGGGATGGAAGGTGGCCAATATCCCCTATGTTCCGGGAGTTCCCATGCCACAAACCCTAAACCTGGTGGACAGAAGACGAGTGATTGCCTTGAATATTAATGTAGAGCAGCTTCTTTCCCATCGGAAAATGAGGCAGGAAAGCCTGGGAACATCTGATA
>CAXHYW010000213.1:0-6346 GCA_964021475.1 uncultured Desulfobacteraceae bacterium
CAGAAGGCGGGTCTGGGTCCCAGAAGTACCCCGGTCAGGAGGGGGATAAAAAACAACCATACCGGGCCGGCCCCAAAGGGCCCCAGGGTGAGGATCAGGACTATTCCTAAAAAATAGGACACCACGGGGATGCTCATCGCCCTGACGGTATAGGAAAGGTTGGGGCTAAGAAAAAGTCCTAGGACCATGCCGAAAATCAGAATATCTGCCAAGGCGATAAACCATAATCCTTCTTTGATGGACAGGGCCACGCTGGGGACACAGGCAATAAAGCCTAGCACAACAGAGACCAGAAGCAGGTTTAAAAGAACTTTTTCCTGCCAGAAATGAATCCCATCTTTTGGGGTAAGGTTTCTGGGGGTTGTCAGGGAAGCAAGGCGATTTTTAATTTTATCCATGTTGTTGGTTTTTTCCTTATTTACGCAAAATGTACGCAAAAAAAATGTGCGCAAAAAAATAACCCTGGTTCACCTGGGTGATAGGTTTGGCGATGGGGAGTACCGTTTGGATTGATGTTCAGCAAATATATCACGATTTTTTAGAAAGTTCTATCCAATTATAAAACAGATCGTCGAAAATTTAGAATACCGTATTAGATAACGCAAATGGGAGGAGTAGCAACCCATCTGTCTTTGCCTGGCAGTGGTCTATGGCGTATAAAGGCCTGCCTTCACCGGAAGGTAGAGGGAAATTTCTGGAAACACGGACAAAATAATCAGAATGATCACATCCATGACAATGAAGGGGATGGCCTGTTTGGCAATTGAGTCCACGGGTTCTCCTGTAAGATTGGCTGCCGTAAAGAGGTTCACCCCCACAGGGGGGGTTGCCTGGCCGATGGCCAGGGCGGAAATAAAGATCACCCCATACCAGAGAGGATCAATCTTAAAGGCTGCCAAAACCGGGATCAGAATTGGCATGATCAGATAGGAAATGGAAATGGCGTCCAGGAACATGCCCAGAATCAGCAGCAGCCCGTTGACCAGAAGAATCATCACAAGGGCATTGGGAGACAGGTGCAAAATCAGTTCCGCAGCTCTGTCAACCACACCGATAACCGAGGCTGTCCAGGTGAAGATACCGGCAAAAACAACAATAAACATGATGACGGAACTGGTTACCGAGGCATCCACAAGCAAATGCAAAAAATCATTAAATGAGATGGATCTGTAAATGAAGACCGCCACGAAAAGAGAGTAAAAAACGGCAACCACCGCAGCTTCCGTGGGGGTGAAGATTCCAGAATATATTCCGCCCAGGATAATCACCGGGGCCAAAATGGCCCAGATGGAATCCTTGAACGCCGTGAAAATTTCACCCACCGGTGCCCGTTGGACGCTTCCGCGATACCCCCTTTTCCGGGAAACCAGATAGGCCACAATCGCTGTACCAATACCCGTGAGAATCCCCGGGACAATCCCTGCAACAAACAAAGCGCTCACAGAAACATTGGTGATATTGCCATAGATGATAAAGGCAATACTGGGCGGCAAAATAATGGAAAGATCCGCTGCATTGGCGATCAAGGCCCCGGCAAAGCCCTTATCATATCCATGCTTTACCATGGGGGCCAGGAGAATCAATCCCACTGCCGCCGTGGTGGCAGGCCCTGATCCAGAAAGCGCACCCCAGAACATGCAGGTGCAAACCGCCACAATTGCCATTCCCCCGGTGGCCTTGCCCACCAGCAGCTCAAAAAAACGGGCGATGGTTTTGGCAAGACCCGCCTTGTCAAGAATGACGCCTGCCAGCACAAAGAAGGGGATGGCAAGGAGGGGAAAGGAGGCAATGCCGGAAGAAAAATTGACTCCCAGCATTTCAATCCCCAGGTCAAACACATAGACGGTGGCAACGCCTGCAATGCCAAGGGATGTCCCGATGGGCACCCCCAGAACCATTAGAACAATAAAGCTTACGGAGATGAGGAGAAGATCCATACCTATTGGCGGCCTCCCTCATTCTGGCGGCTAAGTTTGGTGCAGGCATCCTTATATATCCCCTGGAAGACAGATATGGATAAAAGGGGAACTCCGGCATAATAGATCCACACCGGAATGCTCAAGGAGGCACTCATGGCATGGAACAGCGTCAATTCGTCATAGATGGCCTGGATCATGAAAATATCCACCAACACAAACAGCAGGGCGCTTAAGAATGCACTCAGGAGAATAACCCCTTTTCTCATTTTTTTAGGATACAGATTAAAAAAGGTTTCAACTCCTAGCTGTCCTCCCCTTTCAAAGGCAATTCCACACCCCACCACCGTCATCCAGACAAACATGTTGATGGTGATTTCTTCGGTTGAAGCGATGGAAAAGTGGAAAAAATAGCGGCTGACCACATTTAAAAACGCAACCCCTGCCATGGAAAAAAGCAGGATGGCGGCCACAAGATAATCCAGGCGTAATTTTTTTTTGCGCGTTGGGGCCATTTTATTTTAATTTCGCCATATCTTTTTTGGCCGTTTCATAAAGGTTTTGACCGATTTTGGGGATCCATTTATCATAAACAGGCTTGGTGGCAGTTTTAAAGGCTTCCCGGGCTTGGCTGGAGAGGAAATTTACGGTCATCCCCTTGGATTCAAGATATTTCACAGGATCGCTCACTTCAATGTCATAGTTGAATTCGTTTTTCAGAATATTAAGAGAGATCTCTCCATCAAGGCCGGCTCGGCATAGCGCTTTCTCGAAACGGGCGGATTCCTTGGCTGCCTGGGAAATTGCTTCCTGGATCTTTATGGGAAATTTTTTCCAGCCCTTTGTGCCCCAGTAAACAATGACAGGATCAACCAGATAGTTCCAGAAAGAGACATATTTATGGTATTGCCAGATCTGAACCGGAATAAGAACACCCACCGGGTTTTCCTGTCCATCCACAACTCCCTGCTGGAATGCTGTCTGGGCATCTCCCCAGTTCATATTAACCGGATCCGCCCCAAGCTGCCTGAAGGTGTCAATGAAAATAGGACTGCCCACCACCCGAATCCGCAAGCCCTTCAAATCTTGCGGCATGGTAATGGCTTTTTTAGAGTTGGTCACCTGGCGGAATCCATTCTCTGCCCAGGCCAGGGGGGTCAGGCCTATTCTTTCCATTTTTTTAAATAGAATCTTTCCGGTTTCGCCATATTCCAGTTTATCAAGGTTTTCAAAATTATTGATGAAAAAGGGCAAAGAAAAGATATTCATCTCAGCAATAACAGGAGATGAGTTGATGGTTGATTCATAGGCACAATCGATCACCCCCTTGGAAACCATCTGGGGGGATTTTAACTGGGCGCCTTTTAGAAGAGAACTGCCAAAATAGGGTTTGATGTTAATCTGGCCGTCTGTTTTTTCCTTGACCAGTTCAGCAAATTTTATGGCCCCCATGCCCCAATAGAAACTGGGTCCCACATTCACGGTCATTTTATATTCTTTTTTAAATGTTTCAGCACCTGCGGGAACCGCTATTATAAAAATAAGTAAGAGGGATATCATCCACATGGGAGTGGCGGTTTTTGGATTGGGTTTCATTTTTTTACTCCTTTTAATTATTATAGTGAATAATAAATTCCCTGTTTTTTTATAGCATGGAATTTAAAAATTGTGCTGATGGCAATATCGGCCATTCATAGATAAAAACAGGCGGTCATGTCAATTGTTTTTTTTTGATAAAAAGGAAGTTCTTATTCATCAAACATAAACCTTGACCAAATTTTTCCGTTGAAGTACATATTCCCTTTAAAGACGGTGAGTTCCGTTATTATTTAAATTGCCCACGGGCAACCCAACAGGTGTTTTTTGATGACAGATTTTAATAGTGATATAACTTTTGCCAATTACAGGATGGATGTCCGTTACGATGGACAAAATTACTACGGATGGCAACGGCATAAAGACAAGCCTACGATCCAGGGCGCATTGGAACATGCTGTGACAAAATGCTTGGGATTGCGCCATAATGTTGAAGGATCAGGACGAACCGATCGCGGAACCCATGCAACGGGACAAGTCGCATCTATTCGTCTTCCCGAAGATATCAACGAAAAAGAGGTTTTGTTTAGCCTTAACAATGCCCTTGAGAAAAACATCGAAATCATCAGTTTAAAGAAGATATCTGATAGCTTCCATGCAAGAGAATCTGCAATTGGGAAATGTTACATCTATAAAATCTGGAACCACCCCAAGCTTCCATCCCAAATGAATGAAAAGGTTTGGTATATCCCTGAAAAATTGAATGTTAAAGCTATGGAAAAAGCCTGTTCTCATTTTACAGGGACTAAAGATTTTGCTTCCTTTGCCAAAGTTCCAAACTATAAAAGGGCAACATCGGTAAGAACTGTTCATTCTCTTACGCTTACAGAAGAAGACTCCTTATTGTGCTTTTCAATTATTGCTGACGGTTTTCTTTATAAAATGGTACGCAATATAGTTCGTGCACTTGTTAAGGTTGGGGAAGGGAGGTCAAACCTCGATGATATTCCCCGTATAATAGATGCAAAGAATCGTAAGGCTGCGCCCGGTACAGCTCCCGCTTCAGGCCTTTATCTTGATACGGTGTTTTATGATAAAAAGAGCATGGATGATGCTATCAAAACAGATCAGACAGAGGGCATATAATGGGAGATTTTGAACACCAGCGCCATAAGTTTCGAACAGGTTTGACAAAGCCCCGTGAGCTAATTGTTGCATGTGTACCCATGCGGAGCAACGTGAATATTTCCCAGATCGCCCGCACCGCAAGTGCATGTGCTGTGGAAAAAATGATTATTTGCGGGAACGCATCATTAATTGATAAAATTGCCAGAGACGCCACCTCGCAGCTAACAGTTTCAACCCACAGATCCTTAGGTCCTGTACTAAAAAAACTTAAAGCAGATGGTTACGCAATTGTGGGGATAGAACAAACATCCAACTCACAGAACATCCATCACTTCTCTTTTAAGTGTCGATCAGTTTTAGTTGTGGGTAATGAGCGCCTTGGGATTAAGGATGATATCCTTGAGTTACTGGATGAAGTTATCGAAATCCCTGTATGGGGAATGCCCCATAGCTACAACGCCGCTTCTGCTGCCAACATGGCTTTGTACGAATACTGCCGTCAGTTTCCAGAAGGATAATTTTGCGGCGTTACCTTACGTCCACTTTGCTTTATTATTTTATATGAAAGATCTGAACAAAGCCCTTATCGTGTGTTGTGGGAATGTTCAGGGTTAGTATAAAGATAAAAGGGAGTTGACGATATAATTTTTAACTGGTATGACCTCTTACCACAAACAAGCAGACAAATACAAAAATTTAGGATGGGGAATGCCAAAATTTGAAGGGGTACAAAAAATTGTAAAACCGGCGGAGTTTGCCGAGAATCAATTGCTGGAAGCTATTTTGGATGGCAGCTATGGTCCTGGAGATGTTTTGCCAGCAGAACGGTTGCTGGCCCAGTCCCTGGGGGTTACACGACCCACCCTGCGGGAGACGCTCCAGCGGTTATCAAAAGAGGGGTGGGTCACAATAGCCCATGGGAAGTCCACCCAGGTGAATGATTATCTTTCCTCCGGGGGGTTGGGCATATTAAATACCCTGTCCCGGTTCAACACGAAGCTTTCGCCGGATATGACAGGTTACCTTTTGGAAGCCCGAACCCTTATCTTTCCAGGGGTGGCCCAGCGGGCGGTGGAGAAAGACCCGGATGCCATTCTGGCTTATCTGACCCCGGGGGGGTGTTTTGATATGGATGCTAAGTCTTTTGCAACCCATGACTGGGGGCTTCAAATGCTCATGGTGGAAATCATTGAAAATCCGGTATTGAAAATGATGTTTAATGATTTTTCACCGGTTTATCAGCGGCTGGGGCACCTATATTTTACCAATCAAACGGCCCGGAAAATGTCTTTGGAATATTATGGAGAACTTAGGGCGGCCCTTGGAGACAAGAACCCCTCTGTCCAGGAATTGGTGGAGCGAACCATGGCCCGGGCCCAGCAGTTTTGGAGGGAGATTTGATGAAACTTACTAATTTAATTGAAAAAAAATATGACCTGGTCATTGTTGGCGGCGGGGTAACCGGTGCTGGTGTTTTTCATGAAGCACTTCAACGCGGGCTTTCCCCATTGCTGGTGGAAGCCAATGATTTTGCCTGGGGTACCTCAAGCCGCTCCTCTAAAATGGTGCACGGAGGGCTGCGTTATCTCAAGGAGGGAAAATTTTTATTAACCCGGGCTGCGGTCATGGAACGACAGCGGCTTTTGTCCGTCTACCCAGGGCTTGTGGAACCCTTGAATTTTATCATGCCCCTTTACCGTGGCCATGGCCCCTCCATGGGTGCCATGAAATTTGGATTATCCCTTTACAGTCTCATGGCCGGGGAA
>CAXHYW010000214.1:0-6346 GCA_964021475.1 uncultured Desulfobacteraceae bacterium
TTCAACCGGGCGCTTTTCTTTTTGGGGTGTTTCGGGTCATGGGCCGACACCAGGGCCATGGCCTCCACCGGACAGACAACAACGCATTTGCCGCAGCCCGTGCAATCAGCGTCATTGATTTCCGGTATAAAATTTGAGGTGTGAACCGGGTTGGAAACGGCAAACCTGCGCGCCGCAATCATGGCCTCACAGCAGCACCCGCAGCAATTACAGATAAAATTAACCCGCTCCCGAACATTTTCCCCGAACTGAACCAGGTTGGATGCATAGGCCTGATCCAGAAGGTCCATCCCCTCCACCGCATCCACCCTCCGGGCATGGCCGTATTTTATCAGGGACCGGGCCGAGGTATTAAAGGTCATGCAGATATCCATGGGATTGTCGCAGGCCTTGCCCACATGGTACATTTTATGGCGGCAGTAGCAGGTGCTGATCCCCATGTGCTCGGCTGTTTTTATCACCTCGGAAGTCCGCTCATAGTCCATCACATGGACCGCATTTCCATTGGTCAGCACCGGCTCATGGACAAAGGTCCGGCCCAGCTGGGTATCCCCCAGGCAAAACAGATGTTTGATAAAATCCTCTTCCACGTTGAGATACTCATAAAACAGCTCACTCAAGCACTTTTGATCGATATCCTTTCGCACCCGCATCAAAGAGAACTCAAAGAACCCGGCCATGGGCGGGGGTAAAACATATTGGGTGGTGCCGTTCTGGTCAATATCCACAAGAATAGCCCGGGAGGACAGCCGGTCCAGAACGTTCTGGGCCTCGACCAGGCCCATTTTCCAGACTTCAGCCGCCTTTTCCGCCGTAAATGGCCGAATGGGAAGAAGGGACACCAGCCGGGCTTCTCGTTCCGAAAACAGCATGGCCAGGATTTTGTCCAGCAATTCAGAGGGCGGCGCCCCCTGGGGAAAACGATTCAAGCGGTCCGTCAACTGGGAATAGCCTGATTTAGCGGTGTGATGTGCCATGTTGCAATCCCCCGAAAAACAAAATAAAACCCGTCATATTCAAGGTAAATTCATCACCAGGACAAATTCATTCTTTCCTCCCCCGAAGCGGCGATATTCTAATTCATTCACAATTTCCCTGGCAATATAAAGCCCCAGGGCCTCAAAGGAGGTTCGTTTAATTTTTTGATTTGATCCTTTGATAAAATATTTTTCCAATGAACCACACGGCCCGTCATGGGCAATAGTGACTTGAAGAGTCATGGCGTCCATGCCAACGGAGATATCAACCCATGCGTTGTTTTTATCGGCAGTTAGTAATTTGGCACAATATACAAAGACTTCTTCTACTGCAACAACAAGCATTGCAGCCTTATTCTCCTCAAGCCCGGATTTTTTAAACACGGCTTCAAGAGAAGGGCTCACCAGAGTATAAACTTCCAAGTCCGGCCGTATGGTTATCGTTAATATTTTCTCCACTTTTTTTCCTTAATGTATTTGGGAATGCAGGTATTCATTTTATATAACCCTGGGAAAAGACAATCCTGGAAAAAAAGAATCCTGAGAAAACAAATTAAATTACATCTCCCTTATTGTTCCTGCTCCGGTCTTTCTTACCATCTGATTCCGGTTTAAACATAAATTCCCAAAAGCTTTCTGCATTGTTTAGCCTGACGGCATCGGCACGGCTCAGGCCAATATCGTTAAGCAGCCGGTCTTCCATGGTGAACAACAGGCGGAGATTATGTTTCATCCTTTCCCATTCTTTGTAACGTTTTCCCGTACGTTTGACAAGGTGCCAGACCCGTTGAAAAAAGTTTGAAAATCCATCGTTTGTTTCGCTACATTGGCAGTCCTGTGAAATCATCATTTCTCCTCCTTAAAAAATTTTGGTACATCAATGATGACACTATAAAAAAAAAGTATTGATCAAACAAACGAATTGTTCTTATACTAAAGTTCAAAATAATTGATATATAGGATGGACACATGATCACCAATATACCTATGGAGTTGTTAAGAACCTTTACCGCCATTGCCGACAGCGGCAATTTCAGCCGTGCGGCCGACATTGTGGGCAGGACCCAGTCTGCCGTGAGCATGCAGGTCAAGCGGCTTGAAGAGATCATTGAAAAACCGCTGCTGAAAAGGGACTCCAGAAACATCAAACTGACTGCTGACGGAGGAACCCTGCTGAACTATGCACGAAAGATTCTTAAGCTGAACGAAGAAGCGATCTCTGTGTTGAAACAGCCCGAGTTAAACGGCTGTGTCAGTATCGGGCTGCCGGATGATTATGCCACACGGTATTTACCTGAAATCCTGGCCGGATTCTCACGCACACACCCGAAAGTCCAGGTGGAAGTGACCTGTGAACCCAGCCACAACCTTTTGGAAAAAATGCAGCGCCGGAAACTGGATCTGGCCATGACCACCTCAATCACGGCAAATGTTGAAAACTGTATACTGCTCAGGCAGGACCCCACGGTGTGGGTGACATCTGACCAGCATTGCCAGCATGAACACACGCCGCTTCCCCTGGCACTTTTTCCGGATACCTGCTATTGCCGGGATTGGATCCTGTCCGCCCTGAAACAGGCCGGGATCGAATATAGGATCGCTTACACCTGCCCGAGTATGATGGGATTGACCGCTGCCATTTCGGCCGGCCTGGCTGTTTCAGCCATCAGCCAGAGCATTGTGCCGTCGGGAATGCGCCAGCTTCAACCGGAAGAGGGATTTCCCGCTCTGCCCAGTGCCGCCTTTCTGCTCAACCGCAATCCAGACTCAGACAATTGTGTGGTGGACTCCCTTGCCGAGCACATCAAAAAGGCCTTTGCCATTGGAATGAATCTGTGACAAGGGTCATGGGGTCTCCTGGAGGCTAGGAACCCCATTTTCATCCCAGCCCATAAGTGCGTAGAATTCTTCAAGCATGGGTTTCAGATTTACCGTGCTTCCTTTTGCAGGGCCATTTTCCACCGGTTGTGTCAAAAATTTTTCCGAGATGGTATCCCGGAGAAGTTCAGGACAGAACTTGATATTAATGCATCTTTCCAGGGAGATAATTCTCTCACCAGCGGTTAAAAGATCTCGATCATCACATGGAATTTGGGCCAGAAGGGTGACAAGCTGTGCCTCATTTTTTAAATCAAACTCGCCGATGAGGCTTAGGGCCGGAACCTTGCAAAGCCCCAGAGAATCAATCACCGCACTCACGGCCATACATCTTTTGATCAGTGCGGCTTTACCGTTTAATGAAAACCTGTCAACGGCATCCCTGGTTCCAAATTCCGAAACAGCTCTTTCCGGGGAAAACCTACTTTCCGGGATATTATAAACACTGCAAAAATCTCCGCCTCTGCTGGATACGGCATACCCCAGCGCAACCCCCATCATCCCCCTGGGATCATATCCTGTATATTCCAACCCCTTTCCGGTAAACGCGTATTGATCTGCCCCCTGGCCAATGAGATCGGCCGCCTTTTTTACACCGTGTTTTAATATTTTTCCAATGCCGCGGCTTTGGGCAATCGCAAGGAAAACCTGTTCAATGCCGTCGGCATTTCCCCAGGACAAATCGATGTGATCGGTTTTTTCAAGATCCAGAAGACCTTCGGCAAAGAGATCCATGGCAAAGGCAGCCACACTGCCGGCACTGATGACATCCATGCCCAGCCGATTGCACAGATTATGGAGATACAGCACGGCTTCGGGATCATCCATACCGCATTTCGGACCCAGGGCGATAATCGGTTCAAGGTCCGGCCTTGCGCCTTTGGTGCCCTTATATTTGCCCTGGGTTATTTCGATGTCTGCCTTGCAATGGACCGGACATTTTGGACAGGTATTGGCTTTTTTGACATATTTATACAGGGCTGAACCATCCACTTTGTCCGCTTCTGAAAAAGAGATCTCCCGATAATTCCGGGTACAAAGCATTCCCTTATCGCTAATGGGTATGACAAAGCCGGAATTGCTTAATTTTGAAAAAATCGGATAAAGGGGGGCATCCACTATCTTTTTTGTGTAGGCTTTTACAAAATCTTTCTGAAGGGAATTGAGTTTTGAAACCGGTCGTTTGCCTGAAATAACAATCGCCTTTAGTAATTTTGATCCCATGACGGCACCCACACCGGTACGGCCTGCAGAATGGTGGTTGCCCGACATAATACAGGCAAAGGAACACCTGTTTTCTCCGGCAGGACCAATACACATGATCGAGCTGTCCGCTTGGGTTTCCCTGTTTAATTGCTGATCCGTCTCCCAGGTATCAAGGCCCCAAAGATGATCCGCAGGCAAAATTTGGGCATGCCCCTCCTTGATCTCAATATAAACCGGATGTTTGGGTTTGCCCTTTATCAGCACTGAAAAAATATTGTTTCCCCGGAGTCTCACCCCGGCATCCCCGCCGATATTTGAGCTGCCCAGGATTTCAGTCAAAGGAGAAATTGTATTCATATGCATTCTGACCCCGGAAGGCGCCCCGGATCCGGTCAAAAGGCCGCAGCTCATGGCAATTATATTATCCGGATCATAGGGTTTTACACCTTCAGGAATCTTTTTCTGAATGAACCAGGAATTTAACCCCCGCCCGCCGAGAAATTTCGTTATCATTTCCACCGGTATCAAAGATTGGTTTATCGAATTTTCCGTCAGGTCTATTTCTATCAATCTGTATTCCATACTACCCCTCCCTATTCTAAAAATTTGAGCGACAATGTGAGCTAAGCGTATATTTATCCCCAAACTTAAAATACAATACCAAAGAAACGTTTCGAGTAAACAAGAATATCAAAAAAAAGCTGGCAAAATGCAATAGAATAATTGCCACCCATGATCAAAGCGCCCCATATTCAGTGTGCGTTTGACGGCCGCGTTTCTGCTCAACCGCAATCCAACAGACAATTGTGTGGTAGACTCCCTTGCCGAGCATATCAGGAAGGCCTTTGCCATTGGAATGAATCTGTGACAATGGTTTATTTTTGGGGATTTGCTGGAAGGGCCATCTTTCAGCTGAGTACCGACCGAGGGTCAGAGTCGATACTGTAGTTACAAATAAGATAACCGTGTGCTTTTTATATATTTTCTTGCAAATTACCATAAAGAGATAGTACATAGAGGCGTTTTGAATTTACGCAAAGATATAGATACGCAAAGATATAGATACGCATGGATTATATACATACAAAAATAACCAATCAATCCTTTAAGGATGACGAAACTTTTCTAAAAGCCCTGGATATCCAGTCAATCCAGGATGTGATTTCCCGGTCCAAAGTGAACGCGGTTTCTTCTCTTGTCGTCACTATTCTCTTTCTGGTATTCACCCCTTTCCACAACGATTATCCGGTTCTCGCACGGGCATTACTCGTCATGATTGTTTGCCTGGTTTCGATCCGGTATGCAGCCATATTCAGTTATAGCAGGTTCCATAATACCTATCCGGTTTTGTGGAGACTGTTCCATCTTTTGAGCCTCGGCATGATCACTGTTTTTTGGAGCAGTCTGACCATCACCATCCTGTCGCTATACGGTCTCAACTGGGTCTGTATGTTTGTCATAATCATGGTCTCCGGCATCACCTCGGCATCCACCACCTCTTTTGCTCCCCGGCAGAACCTGTCCATTTCATTTATCAGCCTTACCCTGCTTCCGATCATCATTGCAAGCTGTCTCGCAGGCACCCAGCAGATGATGGCCATAAGCGTTTGTATCAGCTTTTACTACCTGAGCCTGGTGATCATCTGCCGGGCGCTTCATCGCAGGTACAGATTGAGCTTTGCCAGGCGTTACGCCTTGAAATGCCAGGCCAAGGAACTCCAATCGGCCCGGGACAACCTGGAACAAAGGGTTCTGGAACGGACAACGGAACTGGCCCGTGCAAACCAGGTCCTCCTGGAAGGAGATAAACGGTACAACGCTCTTTTTTCAGGCATCACAGACGGGGTTCTCGTCTATCTCATGACCGAAAACCCAACCAGAGAAAAATTTGTGGAAGCCAATGAAATAGCCTGCCAGATCCTCGGGTATTCCAAGGATGAACTGATGGGTTTATCCATTATGCAAATCCTTCCGCCGGAGTCCCGAACCGAGTCCCCGGAAATCCCGGAAAAACTTGCCGCCAATCAGACCATCCTTTTCGAACAGCAGTTCATCAGGAAGGACGGACAACCGGTTAGTGTAGAAGTACATGCCAAAAAATTTGAATTTAAAGGACAGCAGGCGGTATTATACATGCTCCGGGACATCGGGGAACGAAAAAAAATCCAGGAGATGATGATCCAGACGGAAAAGATCATGTCCGTCGGAGGTCTTGCCGCTGGCATGGCCCATGAGATCAGATCGGAAGAGCACACGTCTGAACTCCAGTCACTCCGGAGAATCTC
>CAXHYW010000215.1:0-6342 GCA_964021475.1 uncultured Desulfobacteraceae bacterium
AGGTTATGCCGGAACAACAACTTTCCAAAGAATACAAACGGTTTGGTCAGATACTAGCCCTGATGGTGGTTTTGGCAATCACCTATGCCTGGTGCGGGATCAGCCCGGCCAAGCTCTGGGAAAACCGGGGCAATGCCCGGGACTATCTTTTTGGAAGACAATTGTCCAAAAGCGATATGGCCTATGTCAACGGCCAGAAAGAAAGGGCGGACCAGATTGAAGCTTCTGGCAGGGCAGAAGAGGTGATGTCCAATAAATACCGGGGACTTCCCTATTCAAAACAGCCCACCCCCCAGGCGAAAGCCCTGGAAAGGGAAGCCCTCAGGCAGGATTTTTTGTCCAAGATGAGCCCGGCAGAACGAATAAAGCTGGGGAAAGCCGCGGAAAAAAACGCCCTCAAAGAAAAGAAAGGAGGGTATTTCCCGCCGGAAACATCCCCTCTCAAAATAAAAGGATATCTGGTGGCCCTGGTGGAAACCATTGCCATTGCAGTATGGGGAACACTGCTGGCCCTGGTCTGCGCCATACCAATCTCATTTTTTGCCGCGAAAAACACCCTGGCCCTGATCATCTCTTCCGATGACTTGAGATCCAGATCCTTAAGAACCAGTATCACCTTTGGGGTTCGGCGGTTTTTAGATTCCTGCCGGGGGTTTAACGAATTTGTCATGGCCCTGATCTTTGTGGCGGTCATCGGCCTTGGCCCCTATGCCGGGATACTGGCCCTGTGGATCCATACCTTCGGCGTTCTGGGCAAGGTGTTCTCAGAACAGATTGAAGCCATTGAATCAGGCCAGGTGGAAGCCCTTATCAGCACCGGTGCCAACCCTATTCAGACCATTTTCTTTTCGGTCATGCCCCAGGTGTTACCGGGCCTTGTCTCCTATACCCTGCTTAGATTTGAATCCAATGTCAGAAGTGCTGCCATCCTGGGATTTGTGGGGGCGGGGGGTATCGGGTTTCTCATCTTTGACAAACTCAACGGCTATCTGTTCCGGGAGGTCTGCACCATGATGATCATTATTATCATGACCGTGGGCGTCATCGACCATTTCTGCGGTAAAATCAGAATGAAATTTATTTAACAACCTTGTTTAAAAGGATTATTTTAAAAGGAAAACCCCATATGAATATCATCGGCAGCAAGATTGACGAAGTCAGAATTGACGGGTCATTGGAACGGCTTACACAAGATCTGGAACAAATCCGTGCCATGGGCATTGGGGCGGTTGAACTGCCGGCCCACGGGCTGGACCTGGTCATCAACGGACGGCTCAACACCAAAAGACAGGCTGCGGCCCTTGAGATTTTAAAAAGATTTGACTTTGCCTATTCCATCCATTCGCCCAACCCCATCAACCTCATGGATAAAAATCAAGCTCTCCATGCAGATGTGCTGCTCGCCACCCTGGAGTTTGCACGACAGATAAAGGCCAGGGCCGTGGTCTACCATGCAGGCCGCTTCATCCCGGAAGAGGAATTCAACATTTTTCCGGTAAGGGATCTTTCTCAAAAAGAGAAACAGGGGCTTTTGGAAAAAGAAGCCCTGGTATTGCAGTCCATCAGCACCCAGTATCCCGATGTGAATATTGCCATTGAAAATGCCCGTCCCTACCTGAACCAAAGTCCCTATTCCTATGGGGAGTTCATTGACCAACTCAAGGATCAAGTGGAAACCGTGAATCAGGACAATGTAAAGATCAACCTGGATTTTGGGCATCTGTTCATGACTTCCACCTTCCACGGTTATGATCTTCTGAAAGCTGTAGAGTCCATCAAACACCTGGTGATTCACACCCACATCCATGACAATTTCGGCGGCAGCGTTCACCACTGGGAAAAGCAGCAGACCCATCAGCTTCCCTTTGGCAAGGGGGATTCCCACATGCCCGTGGGCTGGGGGACGGTCCCGGTCAAATCCATTTTGGACGTTCTGCTGCCCGGCTACAAAGGGCTGCTCATCATGGAACTTCGCTCCCGGTATTTTGATGCCATCAAAGAATCCAAACAAAACCTAGCGGCCCTTTTAGCCTCCTGATTAATGAAAGTTTAAACCGAATGTAATCGTTTCCAAACAATCCCATGATACTATTTTTCCCAAAAGTTAGTCATTGTGTGTGTTCGCCTGCACAGAAGCATTAAATTTCAAGAAATTTAAAAATATAACCGTTTATTTTATCAAAAAATGTAACCGTTTACATCCGCCAGAGCAAGGGACCCCATGACGACCATTGTTGATGTTTCAAAATTGGCAAATGTCTCCACGGCAACGGTTTCCAGGGTCATAAATACGCCGGAAGCTGTCCGGGATAATACCCGGGAAAGAGTGTTAAGGGCAATGGAAAAATGTCACTATACTTACAATGCCCTGGCAAAGGGGTTTGCCACCCAAAAAACCCGGATCATCGGGGTGGTTGTTCCTTCCATCACCAACCCGATCTTTGCTGAATCCACAAAAGGGGGATTCAGGATTTTTTAGGCCTGTCCAATTATCACACAGTTCTGGGCAATACAGATTATTCCACGAAAAAAGAGACAAAGGCCATCCAGGTTTTCAGGGAAATGCAGGTGGAAGGTCTCATTATCACCACCACTGCTCTGAAAAGCAAGGTTCTGCAGAAGATGACAGGGGAGGGATTTCCCTTTATCCTGAACTATTCCACCGTTCGTTCGGGCCCTCTTTCCTGCGTGGGGGTGGATAATTTTGCTGGCGGATACAAGGCCGGTTCCCATCTCTTGGCCAACCAGCATCGGCGTATTGCTATGTTGGCAGGGTCTTTCTACTTTTCAGATAAAAGTTACCACCGATGGTATGGATATAGAAAATGCCTGAAAGATCATGGCATCCACTATGATGCTGACCTGGTGCTCCAATCCGACTACACCCTTGGGGCTGGGAAAAATGGTTTTGAAAACCTCATGGGGATGGAGAACCCGCCCACTGCCATCTTTTGTTCCAACGATTACCTGGCGCTGGGGGTGATGGAAAAAGCCCGGGAGATGTCACTGAGAATTCCTGAAGATATCTCCATTGTCGGCTTTGATGATATCCCCCTGGCCCGGTTTCTCACCCCGGGTTTGGACACCATTCGCCAGCCAGCCTATGACATGGGCCGCAAAAGTGCGAAGATTATGGTGTCATGGCTGAAGGGAGGGATCCAGGAACCCGTTCAAAAATTATTGACCACACATTTAATTCAAAGGGGGTCGGTCAAACCACCCGACAAATAATGGATTTACCCGGGGATCATTTCCATGTCTGATCCTCCTGCTTTAGAAAATACAAACATCATTTAACAAGGAGAAAAAAAGTGAAACGCCGTATCTTTTACATCATGTTCATCGGGTTGTGCCTCATAGGCGCATCCCATGCAGGCAGCTCTGCTATTTGTTACAATTGCCCACCCATGTGGGCCGGCTGGCAGGCCAGCTAAAGGAAATTGAAAAAAACATTGGAATAACCCTTCCCCATGACAACAAAAATTCAGGACAAACCCTGTCCCAGCTCATTGCGGAAAAGGCAAATCCCGTTGCAGATGTTGCCTATTAGGGTGTTTCCTTCGGGATCAAGGCCAAACAAGCCGATGTTGTAGAACCCTATAAACCCGCCTTTTGGGATGAGATTCCCACAGGACTCAAGGACCCGGAAGGAAACTGGAGGTGATCAATTCTTTTTTTCTGGGGGACCGGACAACACTTTTGGTCCAGGATACCATGGACAATCAATTCAGCCTTGAAGCCCCGGGCCACCTCTCCTTTTGTAAGGATGAGTCCATTGGGATTCAGCTGGATACAAATGCCCTCATGACCTTTAAAGGATAGCCCATGCTCATAGCCCAGATATCTGACCTTCATATTAACCCCGGTGGCCAACCTGCCTATGACAAGGCAGACACATTGCGCAACCTTGAAAAAACCCTTGCTAGCCTGAAATCCTTTTGTCCTGATCTTGTGATAATTTCCGGGGACATTGCCGACAACGGCCATGAAGAGGCCTATCTTCTGTGCAAATCACTTTTAGACAAGACCGGACTGCCCTATTTTCCCATCCCGGGTAACCATGACCATAAACCAACCATGGCCAGGGTATTCCATGACCAAACCGCCCTGACATCCGCCTTTCAACAATCCGACGGGCGCCATCTCTGCTATGTTATTAAACAATCGCCTTTGCTCCTTATCGCCATGGACACCGTCTTTGAAAGTGAGCACGGCGGCGGCCTGGATGAAGAGCGACTTGGCTGGCTGACCAAAACCCTGTCAGCCCATGCCGAAAAACCGACCTGTATTTTCATGCACTATCCCCCCTTTTTATCCGGTATTCCTCACATGGACAAAGAACCCTTCAAGAATCGGGAGATTTTTGCAGCATTGATTTCTCAACATACGCAAATACGCAGAATCTGCTGTGGTCATGTTCACCGCCCTGTGACAAGGGCATTGGGCCATGCCATTGCCACCATCTGTCCTAGTGTGGGTATGCAGATTCCCCTGGATTTCAGAGCGGATGCCCCTTCCGCCTTTAACCAGGAGCTCCCAGCCTTTATGCTGCATTATTATGCAAAGAACTGGGACAATGAACCGGAACTTTTAACCCACATGACGTCTGTGGAACTTGTTCCCGGCCAATTTGAGGTAAGGTTCCCTTTTTTTTGATATGAGGGGTGAAATCAGGCCATGGACATCCGGCGGGTTCACGGTCTATGCAAAAGGTTCTGCCAGCTCACATTGGATAGCATTCAATGATCGTTTAAACAAACCCTAGTGCGTTGGTAACAATTTCAACACAATTCCATGGGATAATTGGTCTGTTTGATGAAATTTATAAAAACAGGGAGGGTGTGTTCACACCATGACCACTCAATTAAAACCGATGGCCCAACGAAAACCCATGGAGTCAGGGAAAACATTTACACCCCGGACAGATCTACCCCATCTTCTGGAAATCATGGAGATCGATACCAGCTCTAAAAATAAGTATCTGGCATCCCTGCCCTTTGGTGTCAAGGACACCACCGCCGGTACGGAAAACGAATTACAGGCCGTGGTTTTGGGAAAAAGACAGGATTTGGACCTTGCCATCTCCATCGAAGAATCCAACTATTATAAAAATATCGTTCGCAGGGCAGCCTCGGGGGATACCTCCCGAAAAAAAATCCTGGGCCTCGAACGTTACCTGAATCAGCGGTCAGACGACGTATGGGAAAACAGCTGGGTGAGATTTCCCCAAAAAGCGCTCAACACCTATGCCAATCATATTTTTAGTGCCGATCTTAAATCGGACAAGACAAATCCCGCTTCGGAACCGCGATCCGATTCAGCCAGCTTTACCTTTACCAAGGAAGGGGAGAGTTTTGTCCGCATCCCGGTCTCCTATCTGTTAAAGCTGGCCCTTGCAGATGCCCTGGGGTCCGTCGAGGTGGGCCATCCCCTGGTGAGGATTACCGGCGAAAAAATGATGGCCCATTTTTCAAACGACAACACCTCTCCTGAAATTTTTTCCTTTCACCCGGTGGGGGCAAAAGTCGCTGAGTCCATGGGCCAGAGACTTGGCAAGGAAACCCTGATCCGTTTTCTGTTTACCCAGCTGCTGGTGCAATATGCCCAAACCAAATTTTGCCTTAAGGATCAGGGTCAACAGGTCAAAATTTATTTTTCCTCCTCCCCGCCCACCATGCAAAAACAGCTCAATGACAACATTTCGGATTCCTTTTACCGCTCGCTGTTCATGAGCCCCTGCCTATCCGGATGGACCCGGGGTCAGGAAAAGCATGAATACATGAAATTGTGTCATACCGTTCTTTCCAGAAGCCAGCTCAACGGTATTTCAAAGCTCAGGGAAGCCGGGATCATCAACTCCAACCTGGTGGTGCTGCCCAACACCTCCAATGTCAGCCTGGCCAACAACGGGACCCATATCAGCTTAGGGAGCCTGAAATTGGGTCGGCTGCTGAAAGATCCTGGTTCAGGGTATACGGCCTTCCATGAAAAATACCTGGGAGACCTGGTGATTAAAATCTCCGAGCATTTTTTATGCCTGTTCCCCGGGACTTACTCGGCCTCTCCTTTACGCATGAATTTTGAGGATTTCCATCCGGAAAAAGCCCTGGGGTTTTTACCCCATGAGGTTGATTATACCCATCTTCGAATGATCTGGAGACGATGGAAGCGCAAGGCAAAGATCCATGTTCTTGGCCAGGCCCTTACCCCCTTTGGCCCGGAATGGCTTGACCGGCTTGTCAGCCGCAGCTTTGGCCTGCAAGGCGACTGCATTCCCGATGCCAGACTGGTCGACAGATCGGAAGAGCGTCGTGTAGGGAAAGAGTGTGCCTCGATGTGTAG
>CAXHYW010000216.1:0-6328 GCA_964021475.1 uncultured Desulfobacteraceae bacterium
GAGATTCTCCGGAGTGACTGGAGTTCAGACGTGTGCTCTTCCGATCTATGACTATATTCAGAAAATCGGCTGATAGCATCTGAATTGATACTGTACCGAGTGTAGCCCCAATTGCGGTAAACACCACCGGTTTCCAAATCCCGGAGAATGAAACCAATCCTTTCTGGCTGTAGTTCACCGCTGCTGTAAAACTGCCAAAACTCCCTTGGAGTTTGTTCGTTCCGAGCGCCACATGCGGGGGAACCCCCATGGCAAGCAAAACGGGCATAGAGACAATTCCGCCCCCACCGGCAATGGAATCCACAAATCCGGCACAAATACCGGTGATTAAAAACACCACATAATGATAAAATTCAAATTCCATAATTTACCACTCCCGCATTTCTAAATCCGTCACCAAATGTCATTTATGCTCCCAATCCGGTTATCCGGCACAGCAATTTTAAGTATCTCAGAAACATGGCTATTGACCTTTCAATACAAATGTTATTGGATAATGCTCTATTATAAAAGGATTCAGATGACAAAAACAGGCATAGAAATAGGGTTATTTTTAAATAATAGATTCTGAATTCGGTAAAAGTACGAAGCGAGATCTGCAATGGCTTTGAAAAAACAATTTTTGTATCAAAAACTGGCGGCCCGAATTGCAGAGCAAATCCAGGAGGGTATCTATGAGGCGGGACAAAAATTACCTTCAATCAGCAAGCTGACTCAGACCCTGAACAAAAGTGTGAGCACTGTATACAGGGCATATGTGGAGCTTGAATTCATGGGATTAGTAGAAGCAAGGCCAAAATCAGGCTATTATGTAAAAGCCCGTTCACCCCGGGAAAAAAAATGCAAACTCAATGCCCCTCTGCCGATTTTCTCAGCAGGAAAAGATTTGTCGGATTATGCAGATGAGATCCGGCTTGCCATCAAGCAGCCGTCCTTTATACCGCTGGGCCAAGCTATCCTCTCACCGGAGCTTTTACCTCAAAAACACATTTCTAAAATCATAAAAGCCATCTCTCCTAAACAGATGCAGTATCTCATCTCTTATGGCGAGCCCCAAGGGGAACTCAAACTACGGCGGCAGATCGCCCGACGGATGATGGGGCAGGTTAACTCGGCCTCCCCTGACAATATCGTGATTACTAATGGGTGCATGGAGGCTGTTGCTCTATCGTTGATGGCGGTCACTGAACCCGGAGACACCGTCGCTTTAGAGTCCCCTACCTATTTCGGCTATATGCAGATACTCAAAGAACTGAAACTATCCATTGTTGAAATTCCGACTCTCTCAGGCTACGGCATTGATCTGGACGCTCTATCCCAAGCGACGAATCATCATAAAATCAGGGCCTGCCTGCTGATTCCCAATTTTCAGAACCCCCAGGGAAGTCTAATGCCTGATGCGAACAAGCAGCGCTTAGTCCGCTTGGCATCTGACAAAGGCATTTTCTTGATCGAAGATGATGTTTATTCAGAACTTCACTATGGCAAGAATCGACCTATATTACTGAAATCATTTGACAGAAAAGGAATGACCATCACTTGTTCATCCTTTTCAAAAACCCTGTGTCCTGGATTTAGACTGGGATGGGTTATGGCCGAAGGAAAAGTGCTTGAAAAGATTAAAAAACTAAAATTCAGTATATCCATGGCTACTTCCAGTCTGAATCAGTATGTCATTTGCCAACTCCTGGAAGGCAATTGGTATGACCGTCACCTCCGATTTCTCAAGACTCGGGTAAAAAACCAGGTCCGGGCCGTTGCCGGGGCTGTGAAGAAAAATTTTCCAAAAGGAACAAATGTAAGGCTACCCCAAGGCGGATTCATTTTGTGGGTAAAACTGCCTGAGGGTACAGATAGTCTGCGCCTGTATCATGACGCCATTGCTGAGGGTATAGCCATACTGCCTGGTTTCGTATGCGCCTACTCTAAAACTTGGAAAGGATATATCCGAATCAATTGCGGGTTCCCCTTTGATAAAACTATCCAGAATGCCCTGGCAAGGCTCGGCCAATTTACAAAGGCTCAGCTATCATTGTCAAATGACCGGTACGGATAAGTAAGCATATAATAATTCGCCAGTTCTCTTTTTGCCCTGAACAGAGTTGAACCTCCTAAAAAAATTGGACACAAGGCTAAGCTAATTTGGGTGCGTTTACTGGAACAAAAAAGGCGAGAACTATGTTTATGATTTTTAACTCCAGTCAGCAGTTTTTTTGATTTTGTTCTGTAACATCTGGGTGGTTGGGTGCAGATATCGGATGCTGATCGTATCTGGAGTGTCTCCTAAGAGTGCGGCATGTGTGTAAGTTCCATGTTTCTATTTTAATGCAGATCGGTGGCAGTGCAATGCAGGAACCATTGATTGATTGCGGAGTAAAAGTACAGACTTGGAAAAAGAAAAAGGGTTAAAAGCCGAAGCCCTTAACCCTTGTGATCTTTGGTATTGGCGGAGAAACAGGGATTCGAACCCTGGATGGAGTATAACCCCCATACCCGCTTAGCAGGCGAAAACGCTGGTCTTTCTGACCCGGGTCAATAGCCGATCCCTCCGCGTTGATTGAGGTTTTTTTGATTTGAAAGGTTTTAAAGATAGCTCTAAGCCTCCATATTTTGAAAAAAATGACACCATTCTTGACACCATCTAAAGTCTCGTTCGTAATTATCTGTTTTTATAATTATAAGCTGGTTACTTCTTTAAATAGTTGTTCAATTCTGAGACTAACAAATCAACTTTAGTTGATGGATTGATATTTCTACGCAAACCATTTGTATTCGTGTCTCTAAGTCTTTGTGCGTTTCGAATTGCAAAATTTTGACCTTTGTGCATATTGGTTGATTTCGATAACTCTTCGAAAAATTGGTATATGGCCGGATCATTTTTTTTGTATTTTTTTCCCATTCTTTGGGATAGCATCTTTTCGTATTGTGAGCGAGATAGCGGAGAATCAATATAGTCATTGTGTAACAAGTACCATAGTTCAAACGCTTCATTAGTATATGCTATAGAAATTTTAATTTCTCGGCCAACTTTTTTTCTGTATCTACGATTTAGTCTTTTCTCTTCATCTGTTGCTTTTTTGAATGCCCCATCATATGAGCTTTGGATGAAGCTATCTCTGTCAAATACACACCATAGTTTTTCATAAAACTCATTCTCCTGGGAAAATTCAATCCATTTTCTTATTGCTTCATCAACAAGAGATTCTGTGTTTCTTCCAGTTCCAATAGTTTTTACATTTATATTTGATATTGGAAAGCTTTCGAAATAATATGGTTCCGTTTTTTCACCTTCACAAATTATAAGAATACTATCTTTATATTCTTTTACCTTTTGGCTTTTACGTTCAATCCGTTTTTTTTTGCCCTTATGGAATAACTTGTCTCTTACCACAATTCATCTCCAGCAATAAAATTTTCGAAATTGCCTAAATAGGGTACTGCACCGTATTTGCCTAATAAATAGTCTTTGTCATAAGAAGCATCATTGCGGACTTTTTTGTAATCAAGCAAGGAGTATAGATCAGATTCTCCAAATTTATCTTTTTCAACAAAATAAATTTGATCTCGCCTAAGCGTTTTTCTATTCATGATTTGTGTGTTATGGGTTGCAAAAATAATTTGGGCGTTATTTTTATTTGATTTCTTCGAGTTGAAAAGCGAAATCAATACATTGCAAAGAGTGGGGTGAAGCCTGGCATCAATTTCATCTATAATTAGAACAAGGCCATTTTGTAAGGCATCCAAAATAGGTCCAATAAGTGCGAAGAATTTTTTCGATCCATCTGATTCTTCTTTCGCGAAATCGAAGGTTTCAAAACCAATTTTTTCTCTTTTGTTATTATATTTTTGGTGTTGGGATTTCACAGAGAGAGTATGAATATTTTTTAAATCTGTATCTCTTTTTTCAAGATCTTCGATAATGAATTTAGGCAAATCTGACGGGTCAACACGCTTTTTCTCGATGTCAATGGATTCAACACAAATGTCAGCAAGGCAAAATGCCTTGATAATTCTGTCTTTCATTTCCTTTTTATCCATTAGGCTAGCTGTAATACTAAAGATATTCCCATCAGCAATATCTGTGAGGTCTTGTAATTTTTTAAACCAGGTCATAATGCTATGGGTAATAGGAGCATTCTCACCTTTAATAGCGGCAATTAATGAAAGAAGCAATGTCGTTTTTCTGATCCCACCGATAGCCTTGAAGACACGTTTACCTTCATTGAATTTAGGACCGAATTTGAAGTCATCCAGTACTCGCGTGAAGAGAAGTGACTCTTGGGTCGTAAATCGACCAAATAGCCACTCCGTGTGAATTCTTTCTTTGCTCACTTGAAATCCATATCTAAATGCAACATCGTTTGGTTCGTTTTTATACATTACGTTGTGAACGATGAAAGTCATTTCAAAAGAAGATGGTTCATTTTCCGTATCAGAACTTAATTTAAAACTCTTAACTTCAATATCTTCTCCAACTTGGCTTTCTCGAGCCGAATCAAAAATGAGTTTTTTCATGAAATGAATGGCTCTGAGATAATTGCTTTTTCCACTTGCGTTTGCTCCGTAAAGGGCTACACTGCTAAGAATTTTGTAATTTTTTTTAGTAATGATAGCATCCGATATTTCTTTTTTCGATTTTGAAGGTGATGCAATCATGCTAAGCGTATTGTTCTCTTTAAAAGAGAGATAGTTCTCGACTTGGAATTCTAATAACATATCCACTCTCCTTTCAGTTATTGTTATCATTTTTTTTATTCTTTCTAAGGAATATGAGAAAAAATCACAAAAATCAAGAGAATAATTTATTTATGATTTTATTTTCTATCAAGAATCGATGAATCTCCATCTTTATTAAAACCTATGAACTTAATAGCTATCTGTTGCTGTAGGTCTTTTAAGCGGTTCGCAAAATCATGACCATTCGGATAGTTTGGATATGTGAATGACCCATAAATAATCGGCTTTACAGATTCATTTTGTTCATTGAAATTGATTGTTTGACCTATTTCATTGGTGTTCAGGCTTTATCAACCCCCAAGAGATTTGGGTTTCTCTGTTGTAATATTGTTTTCTTTCATGCTTTGTTCTATATCATCAAGGATTGATGCTCCATCTGTTTTCATATTAACTATTGACCTAAGATAAATATCAGTTGTAGTTGCTCTTTTATGTCTAAGAAATTTTTGAATTTTGATTAATGGCCAATTCCTGTGTGCCAGTTGTACCGCAATATGGTGCCGTATCGCATGAAGCCCAAATGGGGTTACTTTAGACTTTCGGCACAGCCGGGGCATAATATTATCAATGGTATATTTAGAAAGCTGTTTTTCCTTTTGGCTCGGAAAGATCCAGGGACAATCTTTTGTGCAGAGTTTTACCCTTTTTTGTAAAATTTCCTTTAAAGACTTGCTCATATCAATAGTATCTGATTCAATATTTCCATTTTTTCGTTTCCGAGTCCAAAGTGTTAAAGCATTATTTTTTGAATCTACATCCTCATAAGTCATTTGACGAATTTCTCCCGACCTTGCAGCTGTGTGATATGCTGTCCGGATAATATCAGATTCAAATTCATTTGCGTTATCAAGAACTGTCTGGATATCTTCAGCAGGAGGAACATATTTTTTAAATACGTCTTCTTCATAATCTTCTATCGGAGAGGTTGGATCATTTTTTATTAGATGTCTTTTTTGCAAATAATTAAAAAGCGATTTGATTTCACGTTTGTAACGGTTTGCTGTTTTTCCACTGGATGAATCAAAAACATGGTCAAGGAATTCTTCAATCGAGAGAGAATCAATTGTTTTGATATCCGGGTCCGATTCCCAGAAACAAATCATGGCTTGATAAATCATAGCCTTATAACGGTATGTGTTTAGCTTTAAACCCCTTCTTTGGCAATGTTCAAGATACCGCAAACATGCTTCTGAAGTCGTCAATTGGATCTGTTCGGGTTGAGGGTTCAGAAGGCTTTCCCGTCTGGTGTTTTCCCAATTTTTGGCTTCTCTTTTGGTCTTGAACCCTCTTTTCTTTTGCCTTGGGCATCCTGTGACCCGGGAATCTCCAACCCATTTTTTTGTTTTTAGATCTTGATATGCCATTATTATAATCCCTTTCGATTAAATATGATAAAACATCACTGATGATAAACCTGGCTGATTTGGCTGTATTGCCCAGGCCAATAAAAATATGGGGATATTCCCGCCAGGTTTTTTTGATTGTTGCCGTGGAGCAAGAAAGAACTTGTGATAAACCTTCAATATCAACTATGTCATTTTGGGAAGATCGGAAGAGCGTCGTGTAGGGAAAGAGTGTGCCTCTATGTGTA
>CAXHYW010000217.1:0-6320 GCA_964021475.1 uncultured Desulfobacteraceae bacterium
CCATGCCGGTTATGCTCCGGGCCATGCCGGTTATGCTCCGGGCCATGCCGGTTATTCAGGAAAACGTCGATTAATCCCCATAAACGCATCTATATTGGCCAGAAAAATATCTACTAATTCCGGATCGAAATGGGTCCCGGCATCACGTTGAAAAGTCTCCACAATTTTTTCCAAAGGCCAGGCATCTTTGTAACATCGTTTGTGACTCAAGGCATCAAACACATCAGCGATGGCTGCAATCCGTCCGAACACGTGGATATTTTGCTCTTTCAACCCTTGAGGATATCCCTTACCATCCCATCGTTCATGATGTTGAAATGCTACGATGGCCGCCGTTTTCATAATAGAACGATCTGATTTACACAAGATCTCATACCCGGTTCTGGCATGTTTTTTGATAATTTCAAACTCCTCGGAAGTCAGCTTCCCGGGTTTGTGTAAAATAGCTTCTGGCACACCGATTTTTCCGACATCATGCATGGGAGAAGCCAATCTTAACAACTCAGCTGTTCGTTCATCCATACCGGACTTTTTTGCGAGGAAATAGCAGAACTCTGCCACCCGGGTCACATGATTGGCGGTTTCCTGGGATCTTGTTTCCACAACCTCCCCCAGGGTTAATATGACTTCCTTCTGGGTATTAATAATTTCCCGGGTCAGCCGGATGTTGTCAAACCCCATGGATATATTATTCGCATATATTCTCAACAGATATTGTTCAACAGAACCAAGGGGAACGTTGCTCTTTAAATACAACAGGCTGACAAAACCTTCCTTTAATTTAAAGACACCCAGATATTCATCCGCTAAAAACACCTCTCCTCCCTCGGCATCCAGGTTTTCATATTCTTTTAGCATAGATTGAGGAAGTATTTCTTCATGACAATTGCCTTCCCTGTTTGCATAGGCCCCGGTACCAGCCATCAGTAAAATTTGACCAGCGGGCAACCCCATAAAATAGGCAGTGTCACTAGCAGGCTCCAGGGCCAACTTTAAGATCACATGAAGTTGGTCAAGAACCCGATGCCCAAATTTAGAGAATGAAGGGTCTTCAAATACAATGGCGGAAGAATTGATAATGGACTCCAACCCTTCTCGATTACGTTCAATCGTTCTGAGACTCTGATATGCTCGAAGACAGGCGGTGACACAGGTAAATAATTTTTGAGCTGTGAATTCAGGCTTGGTTTTGTAATCATTGATATCATACCGGGAAATAACGGTCTGTTCCGGCGCCTTGCCCGGCTGTCCTGTTCTAAGGACGATCCGGACCCCATGGTTTCCCAAATCATTGCGGATATACTCAACCAGTTTAAGACCGGTGTCCTCTTCTTCCATCACCACATCCAGAAGAATCAATGCAATATTTTTTTCTTCTGACAGAATTTGCTTCACATCATGGCCGCTGTAAGCACTTAGCAGTCTTATTCCCCGCCCTTGGAAGACGTAGTCCTTCAGGGTAATCCGGGTGATTTTGTGAACATCTTCTTCATCATCTACAATCAGAACCGTCCAGAGACCATTGATATCTACCGGGATCGCTTCCTTTCCTGGCAACAATTTTTCTTCCTTGGCAAATACAAGGGGAGCATCCAAAGAGGTATTGAGTTCAGGGTACATGGAAGGATCTTCTCCTATCTTTTAGTGTTAAAATAGGTATCTACCAGTTTTTCAGCAAGCCCTACATAGCTTGCCGGGGTCAATTGCCCCATGCGGGTTTTAAACTCTGGGGGAACCTTTTCAAGGCCATCCACAAAGGTCTGCAATTCTTTTTTACCGATTTTATGCCCCCGGGTCAAATCCTTCAACCGTTCATAGGGATTTTTTTCACCAAAAACCCGCATGGCCGTTTGGAAAGGTTCTGCCAAAAGTTCTTGATTATTTTCAAGATCATCTGCAAGGGCCTTTGCATTAAGGTCCAACTTTGAAAGTCCTTTCAAGGCATTTTTTACGCCAATTGAGAAATATCCGAATACAGATCCCAAACTTCTGAGAACCGTGCTATCACTCAAATCCCTTTGAAATCTGGATTTCTGAAGTTTGACAGATAGATGCTCCATCATAGAGATGGCAAGCCCCATGTTTCCTTCAGAATTTTCAAAATCGATGGGATTGACCTTATGGGGCATGGTGGAAGAACCGGTCTCCCCCTCCTTGATCCGCTGTTTAAAATAACCAAGGCTAATGTATCCCCACATATCCCGGTCAAAATCAATCAGGATCGCCGCCGCCCGGACCAAAGAATGAAGTATCTGGGACAATGAACTGTTGGGATTAATCTGGGTGGTAAACAAAATGGGTTCCAGATTCAAATGCCGGGTAATAAAACGATCTGAAGCCGCTATCCAGTCAATCTCAGGAAAAACAAAGCAATGGGCATTATAATTGCCCGTTGCGCCATTTATCTTTGCCTGGACACTTCTTCCTTCAAGGAAAAGGGTTTCCTGACGGATACGCCAGGCAAAATTGACAAATTCTTTTCCCACAGTGGTGGGGGTTGCAGGCTGGCCATGGGTTCTGGACATCATGGGAATTGATTTGTATTCCATCGCCTTTTCTTCCAGTTTTTCAATGGCCTGGTTCAAAAGATCTGTAACCATTTCCTTGCCTTTTTTAAGCATTAAGGCATAGGCAGTGTTATTAATGTCGTCGGAGGTACAGGCAAAATGAACCCATTCCCGGATATGGGAAAGGCCTTTCTTGTCAAGCTTATCCTTAACAAAATATTCAACCGCCTTTACATCATGGTTGGTCTTTTTTTCTATGGTTTTAATCTCTTGTGCATCTTTGGTATCAAAATTTGTGACGATTTCATCCAGGACGGTTAAATCAAAGACCTTTGAATCAAATTCATCGCCGGGAACAAGCTTAAGGTCGCTGATAATAAATTTAAGCCATTCAACCTCAACCTGAACCCGATGCTTGATCAACCCGTATTCAGAAAAAATTTGGGCAAGTTCTTGGGTCAAGCTGGCATATCGCCCGTCCAGGGCAGTAATTGCTTTTATCGTTGTCATAACCACTCCATCGTAAACCAGAATTAAAAACTAAATATTTAAATATATTTGACATTCACCAATCATGCCATTTCTTATATAGGGACACCGAAGGCCATATACAAATACCAAACTAAAAACAAATTAACAAACAAATTAATCTGCTTATTCATACTATGCAATAAAAAGTATGCCCTTGGCAATTTTAAATCACGAATCTATCCTATCAAATTAAGGAATAATTTACACAAGTATCCGGGGTTACTCCCTTGACAACCCACCGGGTTTTAACGTATTTTACCAGGCACTTGTTTTAAATAAACCAAATTTAAAAAGCTGGATATGTACCAGGAGTAAATTTTATGACATTAACAAAAACCATCATTGCAGAAAGAATACAAGAAAACCTGGACCTGTCCAGATCCACTACCTATGAGATAATGGAAACCTTCCTTGAAATCATAAAAGAAACCATTGAAAATGGAGAAGACATTATGATCAGCGGATTCGGCAAATTTTGTGTCAACGAGAAACAAGCACGAAAGGGAAGAAACCCTGCAACGGATCAAGAGATGACCCTATCTGCCAGAAAGGTTGTCACCTTTAAATGTTCCGGAAAATTAAGAGATCTTATCAATTCCTAAAAAGGCCACTCCCCCCCATGTTTTTTTCCGATCAATTCATTACCATTCTTATTTTGTCGACGCTGATAACAGGGTACTTAATAAACAGTCTCGCCGATTTTCTGAACATACGCCACCTGAACCCACAACTGACCCATGAATTTTTGGATGTATATGACAGAGCCAAATATACCAAATCCCAACATTACCTGAGAGTCAACACACGGTTTGGATTCATCACCGCAAGTTTCGACCTTGCCGTTCTGCTGGCATTTTGGTTTGGAGGGGGGTTTGGTCTTCTGGATACCTATGTCAGAAATCTCGGGCAAAACCCCATTATATCCGGCCTTTTATTTATGGGCATTTTATTGTTTTCAAAACTTTTAATATCCCTGCCGTTCAACCTGTATGCCACATTTGTCATAGAAGAAAAATTCGGATTTAATCAAACAAGCCCTGGGTTATTTTTTACAGACCTTATAAAGTCCATTTTTCTGTCCACCCTTTTGGGCGGTTTATTTTTATCCCTGATCCTCTGGTTTTTCGGGTCCTTCGGCCCCTTGGCTTGGATTTATTGCTGGATGGCAAGTATTTCTTTTATCATGGCGATACAATATATTGTTCCCACCTGGATCATGCCGCTTTTCAACAAATTCACCCCATTGGAGCCGGGCCCTTTGAAAGAGGCTATTCTGAGCTATGCTGAATCCATTGATTTTCCACTCTCCCAGATATTTGTCATGGACGGTTCCAAAAGAAGCGGCAAATCAAATGCATTTTTTACCGGATTTGGAAAAAACAAACGAATCGTCCTGTTTGACACATTGATCAAACAGCAAACCATAGAAGAACTGGTATCCATTATTGCCCATGAAATGGGACATTTCAAAAAGAAACATATCCTCAAGCGTCTTGTGGTCAGCATCCTTCAGATGGGAATTATTTTTTTTCTCATCTCGCTTTGCATCTCACATCAAGGTTTGTTCCACGCATTTTTTGTTGATACGGTTTCTGTCTATGCTGGCTTGATATTCTTTGGCCTGCTTTTTTCTCCCATTGATATGTGTCTTTCCTTGATCATGCAGGCATCCTCCCGTAAAGATGAATATCAGGCAGATAAATTTGCCGCACTAACCACAAAAGATCCCCATTCCCTTGTCACGGCATTGAAAAAATTAAGCGTTCACAACCTGTCCAACCTCACGCCCCACCCTTTTTATGTTTTCTTAAATTATTCTCATCCACCGGTTCTGGAACGAATTTATGCACTTAAAAGAATCGCCCCCCCCGGGAAAGGATTAACCCTATGACCCGGCTATTTGTCACGGCAGACGTACATGGGAGCCTAAATACCTGGATGACCATAAAACAATTGATGGAACCTAACGACTGCCTGGTAATTGCCGGAGACCTTTTTGATACCCGTTACGGCAACTATTCCCGCACCGATTTCCAACCAGATTTCATAAAAGAGGAGATAGAAAATCTTTCCCAGAGACTCTATTATGTGTACGGCAATTGTGATACGCCGTCATTTGCCCCTGGGTATGAGCAAAACTTGGTTTTCACCGCATTTGGGAAAACCATTTTACTACACCACGGCCATGGGAAACCAATTGCCCCCGATGATACCCGTATTATCATCTCCGGCCACACCCATCTTTTCTGTTTAAAAGAAAAAGAGACCCGAATCTTCATGAATCCGGGAACCATCACAAATCCGAGAAATAACCGGTACACCTATGGTATTATCGATCAATTCCAGGCGAAAATTTTAGACTTGACCACGGGCACCCCCCTATCCACCATCGACCTCTAGCCAGAAAATCAGGACTTAATCTTTATCCCCAATGGGATTCACCCGTGTGACAGGTTGTATGGGTTCAATTTTATTCACATTTTGTTCTCCACGACTCCGGGCTCTGGTATCAATTTTCTTTTTAACATCCATGTATTTTAAAAAATTACCGTAGGGATGAGCCCTCGCCCCCGGGAAAAGCCCCTTAGTATTCTGGGAATGATTGTTGGAACCCCGACCAAACTTCTGGTCCCTCTTATGGAGGGCAGCCCCGGGGTGGAGGGTGTGCAAGATTGTGGCAAACCCTTCTTTCTTTACGGGTCTTTTTTCCCTGTGCTCCCTGGACGACGACGGCTGTTTAACGAAAGTTTCCTTCTGACCATCGCTTTTTGGGTGACGCTTTAAGTTAAACTTCTTTTTAAAAAACCTAAAAAGATCCAGAAAGCAAATCTCGGCTTTACCTTGGGGTTTCTTTTCCTGGGTTTTTTTTTCTTGAAATTTCTCTTTTGGAGATTTCTCTTTTTGGGAAAACGGGGGGGCCTTGGTGGATGTCTTTTCACCAGGCCCATCGGTTGGAGCCGACAAGGAGGAAAGAAAATTGAATGCCTGGTTAATCTGTTTCATGCGGCTCATTCGGGCGTCTGCCCGGGCCGCCCCAATCTCATCGCCAGGACACACCTTGTTTGAATACCGGTCAGGGTGGTATTGTTTTGCCAAATTCCGAAAGGCTTTTTTTGCCTGGGAAAGGGTTGCCCCTGGACCAAGCCCGAGTATTTTAAGCGCTGTTTTCTGGTTCATTTCCATAAAAATACCCCCCGAGACCCTTTCAAGTCAAGATAAATTGAAAGGGATAATTTGAAATAGGGCAAATGAAATGATACAAAGGTTCATGACCCCATAAAA
>CAXHYW010000218.1:0-6313 GCA_964021475.1 uncultured Desulfobacteraceae bacterium
CTTTTAGAACAGATGTACCAGAACCGGGTGATCTTTCTGCTGAACATGAGCTGCCCGGTCTATTGCCGGTTTTGTTTTAGAAAGCATAAAGATGCCAGGAACGAAAAAAACCCCACCCCTGAAGGAGTTCAGGCCGCAGTTGCCCATGTCAAAAATTCTCCCTTGATCAAGGAAATTGTGGTCACAGGAGGAGATCCGTTCATGAACAGAGGCAATATGGCCGCCACCATTGACGGGCTCATGAGAGTTCCCCATGTCCAGACCCTGCGCCTTGCCACCCGATCCGTGGCCTATTATCCGGATCTGTTTCTGGACAATGAATCGGCCTATCTTAAATATTTGAAACAAAAAAACCTGGAACTCCAGCAACATGGCAAGCGCATGGAAGTTGCCACCCATTTTATCCATCCCGACGAGGTGAGTCCTGAAAGCCTGGATATTATCTCAGATCTGGTTAAAAACGGTATTACCGTCTATATCCAGACCCCATTCCTGAGTGACTGCAACGATACGGGACCCGAATTGGTAAGGCTTTTCGGTCTGTTGCGCGGGGCCGGTGCTGAACTGCATTATCTTTATATTCCCTGCAGTCCCATCCATGGCAATTCCATCTATTGGAAACCCCTGGGCGACGGTATTAATATGTCCTTACCCCTCCGGGCTCACCTATCCGACCGGGTCATTCCACGGATCTGTACGGCCACTCCCATTGGAAAAATGGATTGGTATACCAGTGGTTGGGCCGTTGAGCAGGTGGAGGGTCAGGAAAACTTTATCTGGATCAGAACCCCCTATACCCCGGAATATTTTAAGAATTTTGCCCCCCTTGCCAATGAACTGACAAATATACGGATTAATGCCGAAGGCACCATGGATATCCAGTACATGGCAAAAATTGGGGACGAGACCTGTTTGATCGGGAACAGACCCAAAAAAACGGCTCCCAAAAACCCAGGCGCAACCGGGGTGGATATAGACTGTCTTAAAAAAGAATTGACCCTCAATTGTCAGGCAGGTGATTCCATTGTGATAACCCGGATTGACGGATTGTCACGGCTCCACGAAACCCGGGTTCAGATTAATGCTAAAGCTGGCGTTGAACAAATGGCCTATATCATGGCGGATCACAGGATAACAGATGTGGTGGTGGCACCTGATATGAATGCTGCCGTAAAGGATTCAGTAGGCGCAGTGGATGCAGAAGGCGCAGTGGACGCAGTAGACGCGCTCTATGATATCAGCCGGATTATTCGGCAGCTAAGGGATATCCCCCATGTCAATACGGTAAGGTTACGTTCCATGAAATTTGCAACCACACCGGATGACTATACCCTATCTGTCATCAATACATTGGGGGATTTAAACCACTTGTCCGTGGTCAACCCCCTTCGCCTTGAAATAGAGAGTTGGTTTATCAGTGATAAGGATGTTGGGGATGCCCATGGCAAATTGGTCCGGCGTTTGAACAATAAAGGGATCACGGTGTATGCCAATGTGCCATTGCTTGGCGGGGTGAATGATACGGACAGGGCCATCCATGACTTGGCCTATGCCCTTAGAGAAAATGGCATAGAGTTTCACCATCTTTATGTGGCAGGGCTGCCCATCCAGAATCACTGGAATAAAAAATATCCCATCGATTCCTATGATGTCATTGATATTGCCACAATGGTCCGTCGGGAGGGGTCGGGCAGAGAGATTCCCCGGTATATTATTTTAACCCCCCTGGGGGAAGCGGATTATGGACTCACCGCCAAATTTATAGGAACCGGCAGTGAATTGAAAATAAAGCTTGGCTGTTATGATGAATCCTATTATAAATCCATTGATAAAAATTTTGTATTTCCGGAAGGGATTGACACAGAAACAGACGGGAACCCTGTGGTAATCGTTCCGGGTCTTCTAAAAACCAATGATTTTCCCATTTCTTAAGAATTTTAAGGACAAATAAATGAAATATCCCTACATGGATTACAGCGACAAAATTGAGATTCAGCCCATATTTAAAGGTTTGACAGGCGACCCCCTGATCGTGGACATGTCTGTGGGATCCAAGGTTTTTGAACAGGTGGATATCCTTGACCAGAAAGCATTCCAGGCCTGGCTGGACAAGAGTATGGCAGGCAGGTTTACCTGGGGCCTGGCTTCTTATCTGGAGGACCGGCAGACTATTTTGTCCCAATATCCCCAGATGCGAGAGGAACAGCGGTATTATCACCTGGGGCTGGATGTTATCGTGGATCTTGGGACTGCCTTGCATGCCCCCCTGGACGCAGTGGTAAAAGAGAGCAGTTATGAGGCCGGAGAGGGCAATTACGGGGGCAATGTTCTGCTGGCCCACGAAAGCCCTTATTTTGAAACCTTTTACAGCATTTACGGCCATTTAAACAAAGAACAACTCCCGGCTCCCGGGGAAAGATTTAAGGCCGGACAGGTGTTTGCCTATATCGGGGATTTCCATGAAAACGGGAACTGGTTTTACCACACCCACCTCCAGGTGATCACCCAGAAGGGCTATGAACAAGGGTGGATCTCCAAGGGATATTGTGCGGCCAAAGACTTGGCCGTCATGGATTCTATCTGTCCCTCGCCCTTGTCATTGTTTAAGATTTAAATTCAAGATGTAACAGATTCATGGTTTAAATTGTTGGACCATCTTTTCCATGAGCTTTGTGTGAGCCGTTGTATCCAAGGGGGGTGTTGAGGAAAACTTTTGCCATATTTTTAAATCACCCATCTGTCCGTGGCACCCCATGCACAGCCCGGTCCTTAAAATCCGGGTAAGTTCCGTTTGGTTAAAGGCCCGACTTAAGGGCCAGTGGGTCCCCACTGTGGCCAGCTGCTTACCTTCCCGGGTGACAATCTGTGACCAGTCAAAGGAAAGGGCAGGAATCCCCGGGATCTGGGTCTTATATTGATCCGGTATGATCTGGCCGGTTTTGGCGTCTTCAAGGTCCACCACCCGGTCCTGCTGGACAATCGTTTTAAAACCTCCCTTGTTGGTCCCAAGCCCCAGGGTCTTTGGCCTATTGTGACAGCTTTCGCAATCCCTTGCCCTGGCCTGATTGGTGTGGGGTTGGGCCGGTGCCATGTCAATTGCAAGGGGGATATGGGCCTGACCCAGGGATTTGCCTTCCGAAGGGTTCAAAGGGATCTGGTTATGGACCAGCACCCTGCCGTCCCTGGCAATAACCGTATAGGCCGTTTGGCACCCGGGCATAAGGGGAGAAATTCTACCCTCCCCATTGATCCCCAGAACCGGGTCTTCCCATCGCAAATATCCCTTTAGTTCCGTGACACGACCCGGGGTGGTAATCCGTCGTTCCTTGGATTCAGCCGTTTGACCGTCCGGGGTATGGGCATTGCCCGATGCCACCCAATCCGTTCTCCCTCCCTTTTTATCGTTGAAATCCAGCCGTACATAGTCCCCATATGATTGGGGCGCCCAGGTGGCATGGCAGGCATAACATTCCATCCGGTCCATGTGTTTGGAAACCGATACCATGGCGATGGCAGCTTTCGGTGTTCCCCATTGGGACCGGGCATGAAGATTTTTTAAAACAGGCACCTGAAACGCATTGCCCGTGGCCGAGTAAACCGTCACGGCATTTTCTATTTTGACCACATTGCCCAGGGGATTGCCCCGGGCAGAAAGGATAAAACCATCCTGTTTATCATGGTCATAGCCAAACTGCTGGCCAGATAAAAGCTTTGTCTGGGCAAGCCCTCTGGGAACGCCCATATCTGGTTTTTTGCCAAACTCATCCCCATGGCCCAGGGGCAATTCCCAGGGGTAATGGGTGGGGGTGCCATGGCAGTCACTGCACTCAATCTCCACCTGGCCCAGAGTAGTCCCGTGGATATTGCCATCTCCATGAACATCCATGCTGGTGTGGCAATCCTGGCATAACAGCCCTCCTTCGGGGTTACCAGGACGGCTTTTCATTCCATGGTGCAGGTCCGGGGAAACGGTCAGATAGGTTTTACCGTGAAGTTTTGGCGGCAACTCCCCCTTGCTGTTAAAGGGGCCGGAATAGGTCGATTCCATCAATCCTGAATAGGAAACCCCGATGCGTTTCCCTCGATAATGGCAGGTGTTGCAAGATTCCACCGGGATACCGCCGGTTTTCCGGTTGCCCGCTATCCGGTGACGCAGTATATGACCGGGCTCATTTTTCGAAATACTTGAATCCTTTCCCTGGTATAATCCTTCATTGCCATAAAGCATATGACACGAAGAACATCCCATGCCCCTGTAATCCCCCCGCTCTTGTCGCCCCCGGACCCCGATATGACAGCGCTGGCACTCTTGTCGCTGGTGGGAAAACCCGGCTAATTTCGGATTTTCCTCGATCTCTTTGACGGATAGGTTTGGCAGTTGTTCAAGATGATCGGGAAATTGGGCCTGATCCTTGATCAAACCTTCCATATAAGATTCATAGGCTTGCGTGGCTCCGATGGGAACAGGTCCGTCTGTGTCTTTAATGGCATAATTTCCCCAGGGAACCCTATATTCTTTAACCTCATCCACCCCCCAGGAATGAAGATTTCCCTGTATTTTCCCGGCTTCGGTGTTCATCAAGGATTTTCTGGCCCGATTCCCATACCCGGCATGGCAGACCCCGCAGGTATTGTCCACAATCCAGATGGAACCGGGGTCTGGATAAAAGGCCTTGGGTCCCGGGGCACGGGCAAGGCTTTTGGGAACCAAGGAATGGGCCTTTTTTTTGTTGGATGTGGTGGGATTACCCCCGTGGCAGATGACACAGCCGTCCATATCCCCGTGGCGCTGCCCGTTTTGTTTAATGAGCTGCATCATGGGAAGCGTTTCCGGCACAATATCCATGATCCCGCCATGGCAATCTTTGGTTGTACACCCTGTTTGTGCAGCCATTGCCCCTGAACCATAAAATAACATAAGGAAAAGCATCGGGACCAGACCCGGTATGGAAAAAGGCGTTAGGGTTGAATAATGCGCTTTAGAAAGGGACATCTGCCGGTCCTTATGAAAGAATCAATCAATTAATCAATGGAAATATCAAGGCATATCTGGTATTTCATAGCCTTAAACCCTGAAACAATACAAGGTAAAATTTTGATAGATATTTTAGAATTCACATTGGCGCGCCTGGTCCAAACCTTTGAAAAGGATTTTGGGAAGGGCCACTTCCATGCCCGGGTTCTTTTCCAGGATATTTTTAAACAGGGGAACACAAACTTTCTTACCAGCCCGGAATTTTTAGATTCCCCGCGGTTTGCCCGTGTCCTTAAAGGAAAGGTATCCGTCAATCCGGGGGAGGTGGTGAACACCTTTGACGAGGGAGAGCTGACCAAGTTCATTACCCGATTGTCCGACGGTCTTGAAATCGAATCGGTTGTCATTCCCATGACCCGGCACAATACCCTTTGTGTCTCCAGCCAGGTGGGGTGTAAAATGGGATGTAAATTCTGTGAAACCGGCCGCATGGGGTTTAAACGAAATCTGAAGGTTTCTGAAATTGTGGGTCAGGTTTACAATGCCCGGCACACCCTGAAAAAAGAGGTTAAAAATATTGTGTTCATGGGCATGGGCGAGCCCCTGGATAACTTTGACAATCTTATGGGCGCCATTCAGGTCATGAATGAACAGCAGGGGTTTGACATTGCCCTACGTCACATGACCCTTTCCACCGTGGGCCTTATTCCGGGCATTGAACGCTTAGCCACGCTTGATATGCCGGGGCTGCGCCTGGCCATTTCCATCAATGCACCCGATGACGAAATCCGTTCCCACCTCATGCCCATCAACGAGGTATTTCCCCTGGCACACTTAAAGAAAAGCCTGATGGACTTTCCCCTGCCCAAAAGGGGTATTTTTTTATTTGAATATATTTTAATCAAAGGGCTGAACGATTCCCCGGCCCAGGCCGATCTTTTGGCCGATTTTATTGGCCCTTTGCCGGTGCGACTCAACCTCATCGCCTACAACCCTGTCAAGGGGCTTGATTATGAGAGCCCCGATGAAGGGCAGATGTATGCCTTTGCCAATCTTTTGTCGGCAAGGGGAATCATGGTCATCAAGCGCTGGAGCCGGGGCCAGTCAGTTTCAGCCGGTTGCGGCCAACTTGGGAAAAGTAATCTCAAGGGATTACAAGTTGACAACTTTACTCCATAGAAGGTACACAAAGTATAGGATTGGGATAGACAATGGATAAAAAAGGCAACCATACATGACGGATATAACAGAACTGAATCAACTGGTGATGAATATCATAACGACAAACTCCTATGGGGCACAGATGGCCGCCGGACAACAATTATTTGCCTATACGGC
>CAXHYW010000219.1:0-6299 GCA_964021475.1 uncultured Desulfobacteraceae bacterium
GAGATTCTCCGGAGTGACTGGAGTTCAGACGTGTGCTCTTCCGATCTATTGGATCGGCACAGGTTGGCCCGCCTCGTTTGCACTCCACCACTGCAAGGGGTATCCCGTTAACAAACAATACAATATCAGGGATAATAAATTTTTTAACACTTCCGGGTGTATCAATGCGAAACTGGTTAATTACATGAAATTGGTTATTTTCAGGCGTATCAAAATCAATGAGCTTTACAATCGGGTCCTGTTCCCCTGTGAGTTCATTGACATCCACCTGGGTCTTAAAAATCAGCTTTTGAATGGCCTCATTGGCTTCTAATAGTGTCCGGTTGGGCTGGCGAAGGATTTGATCCTGTAAATCATTTAGCTGCTTATCCGTCAGCCAGGTTTCCCCCCCTGCTGTTGTGTTGATGGCAGTAACCGCATTGGCAAACACTTCGGGTAACAGCCACTGACGAAAGGTTTGACGCAGGCTTTTATTCGGATCATGGGGAATGTCCGAACCCTGATCAATGGCTGTCCAGCCAATAGATTCAAGCTGCTGCAAAAATGGCTGTTCAACTTCGGTGTATTCAGACATAGGCGGCTTCCTCTGGGTCGATTTTGACTTGAACTTTGCCGGTTAGGAGGTCGTGCATTAGGCCGGATTTCTTTTTAAGGAGCTTTATCCGAAAATTGTTTTCAACATTTATTTTTTCGGATACTTGAGCTAAAATATTTGAAATACTTGTTAGTTCAGTCTCATCTTTTGGAAGAGGTATTTCCAAATTTGAACACATTTCTAAGGTTAGATTAACTTGACCTGATGTCTGCTTTGAGCGCAAATAAAACCATTTTTGTGCAAAATCAGAAAGTAAGTAATACAATAGATAACTTCTATACCATTGATTCAAAACCCTGTAAATTGCAACGGCCTGATTGGTGTTCCATTCTTCGTATTCATCTGTTATTAGACTAACTTTTCCTAATGGCGGGCCTACAATATTCATCAATATATCGCCAGCGAACACTTTTGAGCGTGCCAACTCTGAATTATGTATAGCACTACTTACAAACAAAGAATCCCTATCAAATTGAAATGAGCCGTTAAAGCTTAGATTCTCAACACGAATATATGGGACCGCACTTATTTGGCTGGAAGAACTAATAAAATTTGAGGGTGTCGTGCCTTTTGTAACAGGATGGCATATATTTGATGCTCGCACTAAATCCCACCCCCTCGGAATCCAGCCAATGGGGGTTTCTTTATAAAGCTCCGGGGCTTGTTCTCTGGGAGGACGGAGTTTGCCATCTTTGGTAACACCTCGGGTAAACAAATCGTGCATTAAACCTGCTTTGATTTGTTGATATTTATGAATCAGGGTTTCTGTTTTTTCGATGGTCTGATCAATAATTGTAAGTATTGTGGCAATTTTGTTTTGTTGATCATACCCAGGATCATTAAACTCAATTTTGGACAACCAATCCCGACTTATACTTGGTACCCCTGTTGCTTCATTGAGCTTAGTTAAATCAAAATTCAACAAATTATAATAAAGCCAACGAACATCGATCTCTGTATGCGGTATAACAGCATATGTGGTGTCGACTGGCCAGAAAGGCATTTCAATTAATTGAGGATTTCCAAGAGAACCTTTTCTGGGGACAACTACTGCCGATGTGAACATTGATTTACTTGCCAGCCCATATTGTCCTCCTGTTCCAATAATTGGATAGAGACCATCTTCGGACAATACTTCCGAAGGGGATTTCCCGTAATGAATAGTTGCCAACATTCCGAGTTTTTTATTCATACCCCAACTCCACCAAAAACTCTTTTAACTGACTTGATGCCGCATCCCGTTCAGCTTCAATTTCCTTGGCAGTCACAGCGTATTTATTCCACAAATTTTCAATGGCTTTGATACATTCCCGTAGATCTGCACGCAAATACGCCTGATAGGTATCCATCAACACCCGGCGCAACCTTTCAATGATCACAATACGGGCCTCATCATTGGAAATTTTCTCCCGTGCACTTTCCACGAGTTCATCCCGTTTATTCTCAACACTTTTGATCGTTAAGTTTAACGATTTAACCTCATCCTCAAGCAATTTGTGCCGGGCAAGGCTTTTTTCAACAGCAGTCGCTCGATCTTTTGCCAGCCCCCCTTGTTCCATGGCGTGTACCAGGTCATTGGCATATTCGGAAAAGTGGTTCACCTCCTTTGCCAGCTCAAGAATCCGTTGACCATTGGCAAATTGCGGTTCCTTTTGTGTCAGCCCTTCTGTGCAATAATACCCCTTTGATTTCCCCTTTGGCAGTAATCCTTTGACCTTAATTTCTGAAAAAATATTCCCCGCCAAAGCTTTAAGCTCTTTTAAATGGGCTTTCCATTCGATATTCAGGGTTTTTAAGTCTTCTTTTTTGTTTTTCACCTCATTGCCCGGCAGAACGCCTGTATCATCTGTATCTTCAAACTCATCCTCATTGGCAACACTGAACAGGGCCTGCAACTCAGAAAGACGGGTTTTTGCCTGTTCCATTTCCTCCAATACTTCCGGGAACTGACTTTGAAGAATGTCGTTGTCAGGGATCAGTTCCGGTCCCCACCCGCTTGCGGCAATGGATTTAAAATCAGCCTTCAGCAGATTCACATAATTGGCAAAGGCACCTCTTACCTGAAAAGGGGTGAGCAGGTCCTGGCCGGAAAACTCACGGGCAACACTTTTTATCAGGGTGCTTCTCATTATATAGACGTTGCCGGAATTTTCATGCTGATTTTCAGGATCAGGCGCCAGGGCCTCAACAACGGGCAGATTGACCTGCCACCAGGCTTCCAGCTGTTCCATAAAATGTTGGTGGTGTGTCACCACACCTGTATGGTTTGTTATAAAGTCAGCAATGATTCGTTTGTCCATAATAGTCGCCGCAATGTCCATATAGATGTCATCTTTTGGGACAAAACAATCTTCACGCAACTCTTTGTAGTTTTTCCAGAAATGTTCCAGGGTATTAATTTCCACAATGGGAACACCGCCGTGCAAATGGGCCCGCACATCATGGGGTTCCGGGGGCGGTGCATTATCCACATATCTGCGGATATTGCAATTGTATTCTTCTTCGGCGATTTCTGTCATTGGAACGTTTCGGGCATAGCCCGGGATATCTTCTTTCTTTCGATAGGCATGGACAATTTTGTCAATATCCTCGGGCCGCAAATGCTTTTGGGCCTTGCCTTCTCTAAACTCCCTGTCGGCATTGATAAACAACACATGCTTCCGGGTTTTTGCCCCTTGCTTGTTCATGACAAGAATACAGGCAGGTATGCCGGTCCCGTAAAACAGATTACTTGGCAGCCCGATAATGGCTTCCAGATATCCGGCTTCAATAAAATACTGGCGGGCTGCCCTTTCCTCGCCCCCGCGAAACAACACACCGTGGGGCATGACGGTTGCCAGACGGCCGTCGTGCTTGAGAACCGCCAGCATGTGCTGGACAAACATCAGATCCGCCTTTTTACCTTTTTCCGGCATCATCACGGGAAAACGACCTGGAAACTTCAGCTCTTTTTTAATGTAGTTCTGACTGAACGGGGGATTTGCCAATACCCTATCGAACCGCTTAAGTTCATTGTTTTCATCCAGATGCTGGGGTTCCTTGATCGTATCCTCCTGCCGGATATCGGCATGGGAAATGCCGTGGAGCAGCATATTCATTTTGCAGATGGACCAGGTGGTGCCGATCTTTTCCTGACCATTGAGGGACAACTCTCCGGGGTCGCCTCCGTGTTCACGCAAATAGTCCCGTGTCTGGATCAACATACCCCCTGACCCTGCTGTGGGGTCGTAAATACTCATGTCTTCTTTGGGATCACAGATTTCCACACAGATCCGGACCACTTCGGCGGGGGTATAAAATTCACCTGCCTTTTTTCCGGCTGAATCCGCAAAAAACTTAATCAGCCATTCATAGGCGCTTCCCAATAAATCCGGGAACTCAAAATCGTCATCCTTTAAGGGGATTTTTTCAAAATTCAGTACAAAATCAGCCAAGGTATCGTCATCTAATGTCCGTTGGCCGATCTTCCGGTTAAAGTTTATCCCTTTTAAAACATCCTGCAGGGCATCCACATTGGCATCTTCAATTGCCTCAAGTGCCTTGTTCAGCTGCGTCCCAACATTTTCCTTGACATGCTTTAAGGCGGGATGATGAACCACTTTTATTTCATTGGTTTCTTTGTCTTTTACGTTCTCATCCCATCCCTCATTCCATCGTGCCCTTGGCGGGACATAAAAATATTTACCCGAATAATTATCCGGGTCAATCAAGGCTTGTGAAATATCATCTTCCGACATGCCCTGATCGGCAAGTTCTTTTTTAAGCTCCTCTCGCCGTTGATCAAACAGGTCACTGGCACGTTTTAAAAACAGCATGCCGAAAATATATTCTTTATATTCACTTGCATCCATACTGCCGCGAAGATCATCACAGGCGGTCAGTAAAAGGTTTTCAAGTTTTGAAAGGGTGAGTTTGTTTACCATTACAGGGTTATTTCCTTAAATTTTATCAAAGCAATATTTCACAATTCAGTATCAACAAATTTGGATCATTAAATCCGGCCCCAATTCTATTGTCCCATGAGCTAGGGGGTAACATCCATCAGCTACCAGATTAACATGGGGTTAGCAATTAGTTTCTAAAGGGGAAATCATAGGCCTCGCTATGTTCCCGTTTACATTTTTGAAACCAAGGATCAAATCCGGGAGAATAATCTTTTCTAAGGGAACCAAAAATTGGATCTTTTTCATCCAACGCATAAACTTTCTTCGTTTTTACTGATGGCGGCGGAAGCGGGGTCTCATCAAAAAAATCTTGCAATAAAGAGATAGCATCTCTGAGATAAAGAACCCGTGATTGTAAACCAACTCTTTTTGCTTTTTTATGTATGCCTTTGTCTTCTGTAACAAAATAATCAACAGCATCTCCTTTTACGGAAGCTAAAAAACAATTGTCCACATAATCGTTCGACCCAAATGCTGGTGCCCCTACTTGATCAATATCTAAAACAGTGATAGGTGGCGGCGAATCGATCATATTGTAGCGTTTAACAAGTGTTTTCCTGAGATGAATTCGCTCGATATTTTTATCTCTATTGAAATCATGTTCAACTGCTGGATGGATATACACAACATTTCCAGATTTTTGAACCAGGCTGTGAAATTGCAATGCCGACTCTGTGTTTACCTCTAAATCAGTCAAGGAACCCGGTTCTAAAGGAATTATGATATTGGTATCTATCAAGATATTCATAATAGTTTAGAAACGCCACGTATTGGTCCGGGAAGATGGTGTATTCAAATATAGTAAGAAAATTGAAGACTTTTCTGTTTTATTTTCATGGGCTGGATGCATATTCATAAACCTATTTGTTTTGATTTTTCATCCGAGTATTAAATTTTTTAACCGGTTTTTGGAATGCGGTTTTCATCCTTTCTGAGGCATCAATTAAATATTCTATCATTTTAGACCAATCTTCCTTTTCAAAAATATTTACCCCATCTAATTGAGATTTAATTCTACAGGATTTCTTATCATCCATGCGTTCCCATATCAATGGTTCACCAAATGCTGACTCAATTTCAGACCTCATATTTTTAAAGCTATCAAAAAGACCTTTATTCTCTGCCTGGCTTCCTCTGTTGAGGGAGATTTCTGCCCTACAATGATTTCTTGTAACAACAAGAGCGATATTCACCCCACTCATACCGATACCGATGTTTATCCAATTGTCTTTTGTCAAACTTGAACAATAGGACGCATATTTACAGATAGGAACTTGCTTTTTGTTGACCAAACCATAAAAAATTCTTCAAGCTCTGAAATATTTACCTCCCCCTGATACAGGTACAATATATTGAAAGATTTGAGAAAAGATTGAATTTTTTCGATGATGGAAAGGTCTTCAATAAAACTGATTATTTTCATAATGCCCTGGCATTTGGGACAGAGCAAGGGATCAACCTCATACACTTTTTGAATCAGGCGTGCCCAGTTCTGTCTGAATTCTTTTGAAGATATTTCATTTGGTATGACAGCAGTAATGGTATCATCCATACCGGCCTTTTTTCTCATGCCCCGGGATTTGTTAGAATAGTATCCATAATATCTGACAGTCTGCTCATACCGGCTGGGAATATGAGTAACCAGCCTGGCCAGCCAGTCAAGGGCATTATTTCCCCCCAACCTATTGGCCCCTGGGTTTCACCTTTTTCGTGAGCAGGGCGGCCTCCGGGTCCAGGGCAAAATATCCAGCCCCTCCTCC
>CAXHYW010000220.1:0-6298 GCA_964021475.1 uncultured Desulfobacteraceae bacterium
TGATCATGGTGATATCCAGTCCCATGAAAAAATGTCCGACAATAGCGCCGATGAGGCCAAAGGGGATGGCCGTCATGATGATCACCGGCTGGATATAAGATCTAAACTGGCTGGCCAGGAGCAAAAACATCACCATGCCAGCCAGGGAAAAACCTTTGATCAGACTACTAATGGATTCTTCGGTCCGCTTTGCCTGGCCCTCAAGGTCATAGGTGACACCTGCAAATCGATTTTCAAGGGTATCTAAAAACCCTTTCCGCAAATTGTCCACAATCTTCTGGGCATTGGCCACATCCTCATCCAGATCGGATATCACGGTTATCACCCGCTTTCTGTCCACCCGTAGAATGGTGGAATAGCCCTGTTTCATCTCCAGGCGGGCCACCTGGTTCAAAGGGATTTGTCTTCCGTCCCGGGTGCGGATTCTCAAATCATCAATACTGGCTTCTGATTCCCGTTCCTCCTTTGAATAACGCACCATAACCTTGATATCATCTTTTCCCCGCTGGATCTTCAGGGCCTCATCCCCGTAGTAGGCCTGACGAATCTGAATGGCAATGTCAGCCATGGTGATCCCGAGGGATTCCGCCCCATTTTTAATAAAAATCTGTTTTTCCATTTTTCCGGGCCGGAAATCATCCGTGATATCAAAGGTTCCAGGATAGGTGGCAATTTCATCTTTAAGGGCGCGGGCCGCCTGCTCCAACTGAACCAGGTCACTTCCCACAAGCCTGATTTCTATTGGGTTGCCGCCGGGGCCGCCGCCAATAATACCAAAGGTCAGCTGCTCAACTCCCAGAATATCCCCGGTCAGTTCCCGCCACTTGGCCGTGACCTCGGGGGCTGAAATATCCGGGCGCATATCCGCCGGCAAAATCTCGATCCAGGCTTCACCGCAATGCCCGCCATAGACGCCTGGTTTCCAGTCCCTTCTCGGAATAACCCCCACCAGGGAAAAACTATTGACCACCAGATCTTGACCGCCCGTTACCCTGTTCCTGAAAAAGTTATTGAGTTCAAAGGCCCCTTTTTCGATTTGTTTGATGGTCTTTTCCGTGGTGCCAAAGGGGGTGCCAAGGGGGTAGATCGTCTCGGAAATGATCCAGTTGGAATCGGTCTTGGCAAAAAAAACAAAGGGCACATGCCCCCCGGCCAGAAGGCCTAAAGAGACGATGAGACACCCGACTCCTATCCCCATGGTAAAGTAGCGGTTCCTCACACAATACCGTAAAAGGGGCAGATAAAAGGAATGGATAACTTGGTTCATTCTTTTTTCCACCCGGCTCCTGACCCAGGCATGGCCGTCTGTTATGTCTTTTTTCAGCCAGTCCAGCCAGAAAAAAAAGATCCGACGCAGCCAGTTTTTATTTTGCTTGGACGGCCTCAGGGTATGTTCCAGGTGGGCAGGAAGAATGACAAAAGCTTCCAAAAGGGAAACGGCCAGGATACAGATCACCGCCTGGGGCATGATGGAAATAAATTTGCCCATGATCCCGGAAATATACATCAGAGGGGTAAAGGCCACCATGGTGGTGGCAACCGCCATGACCACAGGCCCCCCGATCTGTTCCATGCTATCTATCACCGCCTGTTTGGGGGATTTGCCCATGGAATAATGGGTATAGATATTCTCGCCCACAATGATGGCATCATCCACCAATATCCCCAGGGTCATGATAAACCCGAACAAAGACAGCATGTTGATGGAGGCACCTAAATAATCCAACACCAAAAGTGCCCCCATAAAGGAGATGGGGATTCCCGCTGCCACCCAGAAGGCCAGGCCCAGATCCAAAAACAGGGCCAGCACAATAAAGACCAACAAAATCCCCTGGGCCCCGTTCTTGAGCAGCAAATCAATGCGGTCCTGGACCATGTCCGCTATATTAAACCAATACCCCAGGGTAACCCCCTTGGGCATCTGGTCCTTGTGGGTGTTAAGATAGTCTATGGCTGTATTTGAAATAGCTATGGTATCCTGGGAATCGGTGCGGCTCACCACAATCATTGCGGCGGGCTTGCCATTGAACCTCGCCGTGACATCACTTTCTTCAAACCCGTCCTTTACCCTTGCCACATCCCCCAAACGGATCACCGTGCCGTCGGATCTTGACACAAGGGGGATGCGCTCAAATTCTTCCCCTGTATACATTTTTCCCTTGGCCCGGACCAGCACCTCACTTCCCCGGGTTTTTATTTTCCCGCCGGGAAGTTCCAGGCTGCCGGTCTTAACGGCTGCCACCACCTGATCAAAGGAAAGATTAAACTGGCGCAGGCTTGCCTCAGATATTTCAATGGAAATCTCAAACTCCCTGACCCCGGTCAGGGTTGCCAGGGAGATCACATCGGTATCCACCAGGTCATCCCGGATCTTTTCAGCCGTATCCCGCAGCACCCGCTCATCCACATCCCCATAAACCGCCAGATATATGGAAGGTTCATTGTTCTTGATCTCAACGATCACCGGGTCTTCGGCCTGTTCAGGAAAAGAATCGATCAAGTCCATTTCCGTTCGGATTTCATCCAGCTTTATGTTGATATCGGTTCCGGCGGCAAGTTCCAAAGTGACCGAGCCATGTCCCTCAAGGGCAGTTGAATACATGGTTTTAATATTTTCAATACTTTTGAGCTGTTCCTCTATTTTGATGCAGATGCCCTCTTCCACCTCTTCAGGGGAGGCACCCGGATAGGTGACACCGATATTGATCATGTCCAGAGAAAACTGGGGAAACATTTCCCGCTTCATATTGATCACTGTAAAGAAACCGGCCACAATCAAAAACACCATGATCAGGTTCACCGAAACTCTGTGTTCAATAGACCATTTGCCTATGGTTTTCATGGTTTCATACCCTGGGGCTTCTCATTTCTTCGAATAATCAATTCCATCCCCTCGATGGCTCCGGGAAGAGGAGAGACAATAATCTTATCCCCGTCGACAAGCCCGCCGTTGATATAGACCTGGTCTTCAAATTTTCGCAACACCGTAACCTGCCGCATCTCCAGTTGAGAATCGTTCACAATAAAAAGGATATCCCCGGGTTTGAGCAGATGCCGTGGCAACACAAAAATATTTTCACGGATCTCGCCGATGATTTTGCAATTAACAAAAGTGCCAGGCTTTAAATCAAACAAGGTTGCCCATGATCCGTTCGCCGCATCATTATTTCCTGTCTGAATCTCCAGGGTCATGGGTAGGGTTCTGGTTTTTTCATCAATGCGGGCCTTAACCCTCGCGACTTTGGCATCCCATACCCGTTTGTCTGGATCATCAAAATTGGCAATGCTGACCCGGGCTGACGGCGTGCGGCCGCTGTCAAAAAATGTCTGGATCCAGCGCATCTGTTCTAAAGGAATTCTCACCTCCACATCCAGTTCATCTTTCGCATAGACAGACCCCAGAATCTGGCCAATATTCACATATTCTCCAAGCTCTGCCTGCTTGTCCAGAACAAATCCATCAAATCCGGACACAATCCGGGTTCTTTCCAATGAAAGGTCTGCCTTGTTAAACTCCACATCTGCCATGGCCAGGGCCGCCTTTTTTTGTTCCATCATGGCCGGGATAAGCGACAGTCTGTTCTGGATGGACTGTAATTGGATCCTGGCAGCAAGATGCGCCTGTTCTGCTTTGTCCAGACTGGTTTTGGATGCAAACTGGTTTTGGCTCAGCGTCGTCATGCGCTCAAATTCCTTTTGGGCCAAATTCACATTGGCCTTTCCCAATTCCATATCCTTTTTCAAATTTTCAACATCCTGGTTCAGACTGTCCATGTCAACCCGGGCCTGGGTTACCCTTACAGCCGCAGCCTCTTTGCCCAAACCATAAGATCGCGGATCAATCTGAACCAACAGGGACTCATTTTCAATCAATCCACCTTCCTTAAACCCTTGATTCAGATAAACGATCCGTCCGGGCACCTCCACGGCTATTTTAACCAACCGCCGGGGACTGACCGTACCAAAGGCTGTCACCGTCATCACTTCGGATTGGGAATGGGCCTTAAGAACTCGGACACTGGGTGGGGTTCGCACCAATTCTTTTTTCTCAGGTGTAGCCCTGATTGCATACAACCAAAACGCCAGGGCAAAGGCGATGCCCAGAACAATAAAGACCCGCATAAGTCTGAACAAAAAAGAAGCAATTGCCTTAAATCTCGGTGGTTTTTCCATGAACAGATTCCTTTGATCAACCAATTTATGTCGTTACATCTTTTGTTACGTTTTTTTATATACCAAGATTTTTTTTTTGGAAAGGGATTATAAAAAATTTGAATGTAATGATTTGTAACATAGAGAAATTGTATGAATTTAAATTTTTTATACCAGACTTAAAAAAATGGCTTCCGGCACTGGTCTTTTCCTATATTTCAAAGTATTATATGTAACTATATAATATAGTTGGTACCCAGTTGAGTAGTAACTGATTTCAGTTTCAGCCCGTAAAATAGGTGTCCCATGAAGAAAATTTTGCATATTCTCTATCAGCCATATAAATGGTTTGTGGCTATTCCATTTTTTATCATTTCCACTCTGATTTTCGGTGTAACGGCTGCAATCGTAGCCTTCCTGATCAATGCCCGGGTGGCTAGTTATATTGGTGGTGTTATATGGGCCCGGCTGAATGCCTGGATAGCGCCGATATTTGTCAAAGTATCGGGAAGAGAAAATATTGATACAAAACAATCCTACGTGGTGATTGCCAATCATCAGAGCGCTTATGATATTTTTGTCTTGTATGGTTTCCTCAATATAGATTTTAAATGGGTAATGAAACAGGAATTGAGAAAAGTTCCCGGGATCGGGCTTGGGTGCGAAAAAGTGGGACATATTTTTATTGACCGCACGAATCATGAATCTTCTTTAAAATCCCTGGGTGCTGCCAGAAAAAAAATAGTCAATGGGACATCCATTCTCTTTTTTCCCGAAGGAAGCCGCAGTACTGACGGGATAATTAAAAACTTCAAAAAAGGAGCTTTTAGGATGGCGCTTGATTTGGACCTGCCAATCCTGCCAGTGACCATTATCGGAACAAAGGACATACTTCCGAATAAAACGATAGATCTTTTTCCGGGAAAGGTATTGATGACAATTCATGAACCAATCCCCGTAAAAGATTATTCCGCGGAAAATATCAACGAACTGATTCAAAAATCCCGGGAAATAATGGTAAAAGAAACACAGAAACCTCATCCTCTTAGAGGATTTTTCCCCTGGGGCAATAAAAATCTTGAAAAAAATGAAGACTCGACGGGCAAAGAACCACACTCCAGAATAAATAGCGGGAAGCCATCAAAAGATTAAACTTTACCGCCCACCAACCCCACCGGTGCTGGTGTTTACCAAGGGGAGTGCCAGGACCAGGCAACCCTTTGTCGGGGTGGTCCGGTTTAATTCTTGAAAACCCAAAGGTTAGATGTTTTTGTTATTTTTTTTGAGCTTAAGATACCAGTCCTGATTCCCATACAGTGTCTCAGAACACTCAGGGCATACACCATGGCTGAAGGATGCTTCGGAGTATTTTTCTATATAGGACTCCAGAAGGGTCCAATACCCTTTGTCATCTCTTATTTTTTTACAGGAGGCACAAATGGGGAGCAGCCCTTTTAATGTTTTTACCTCTGACAGGGCTGTCTGGAGATCCTGGAACAATCGACTCTGCTCCTCTTCATATTTTCTGATGTTAAAGGTCACCATGAAAAGTATAAACAGGGACCCCAGGATGGCAATTAAAATGGATGAGAGATATAATATACGGTTTGCTGCCTGGGGCAGATCTATATATGGATTACCGATTTCAACCATCTCGCAGGTAAAAAATAAAAGTATAGAAACAATACTCAGACCTATTGCCTGTTTTATGGCCCTATTTTCAAATAATAAAAAGATAAGGGCAGGAATCATGAGATAGTAAAAATGAAACCCTGTGTCTTTGGAGAACACAATGAGAGTTAATAACAGCAAATGTGCCATATATATTGAAAAAATCCATAACCTTGCCAGGTGAAACCATTTTTTATATGTCCAGAAAAAGGTGAGTGAATAAAGCAAGATTGCAGCCACATTAATCAGACCGGGTACCATTTGTCCTAAGAATAGATAGAACCCAAGATAGAGAATGGAAACGAAGATAACAATGACAGACAACAGGTTTATGATCTGGACATAAATTGCCTGTTTTTCAGGGAGCCCTTCAGTACCCAGATTCAATATTTGTAGAATTGTTTTCATTTTTCAGGGTCTTGAATTGGCCTGTGACAACCCAAAGAGGCAAGCCATGCTTCTGCATCTTCACAGG
>CAXHYW010000221.1:0-6281 GCA_964021475.1 uncultured Desulfobacteraceae bacterium
AATTAAAAATTTGGATTATGTTCGAAGACTTTTACTGTGAACTTTTAAATTGTCTCTTTTAGATTGTCTACATACTATAATTATATTTTCCATTCTGACAACCCAAAAAAGCAAAATCCATACTATTTAGGAACCAATTTCATATTGCATCCTCAATAGTATGGATCTTGCCAAACCCGTATATTTATCTGTGTTTTTTTATTTGCCTGTGTTTTTTTATTTATATGATTGCTATATTTGTATAATTACTATCACTATTTAATTTTTATCTACTATTTTAAAAGGCTTCTCTAAACTGCAATGGGTATTTTTCCCCCCGGGAGAGGACCCACAGCCGCTGCTGCAATTACATCCCCCCTCCCCTTTATAGGTTTTGATAAAACTTCTGATACAAAAGACGAACGCCCCGGCCACGATAATTCCCACCAATATGTTATCCATTTTCTTTCCCCCTAGGACATAATTAAACTAGGACATGATTAAAGAACCGACCTGGTAAACCGCCACGGACAATCCAAAGGCCAGGGTTGTGTTAAATATGACTGAAAACGCCGCCCACTTCCAGGAGCCTGCTTCCTTTGCGATACAAACCACCGTAACAAAACAGGGAGCATAAAAAATCGTGAAAATAATCAGGCTGAATGCGGTTAATGGCCCCCACCCCTTAGCTGTCCTTAACCGATCTGAAAGAGAACCGGTTTCTTCGGGGTCGACTTCCCCAAGGGAGTAAGCCGTGCCCAGGGTGGATACCACCACCTCTTTGGCGGCAAATCCGCCCACAAGGGCGATATTGGTCCGCCAGTCAAACCCGGCATATCGTGTAATTCCCTCCAGGGCAACCCCCAACCGACCGGCAACGGAATTTTTCAATCCTGCCTGGGCCTCTTCCTGATCAATTTGAACAAGGGCCTGTTTTAAGGCCAGGGCTTTGGGTGACAGAACATCGGAATCCTGGGTCATAATATCTTCCACAGCCGATGCTGTCATCTCTTCTGTAAATGCAGCGCGCTTACTTTCAAACAGATCTTTCTGATGACTGCCAAGCTCTGGGAAAGTCATCATGGCCCAGAGCAGAATGGATATCCCTAGAATAACCGTCCCGGCTTTTTTTACATATGCCGAGGTTCTTTCCCATGTATGGATCATCAGCCCCTTGAGGGTAGGCAGACGATAGGGGGGCAATTCCATGACAAATGGAGTGGCCTCACCGCGAATAAGGGTCGAACGCAACAATCTCGCCACCAGCAATGCCCCCACCCAAGAGATGAGTGTAATCCCCAACATGACAAGGGCCTTGTATTCAGAAAAAAAGGCTGCCACAAGCAGGGCAAATACCGGCAGTTTGGCACCGCAGTTCATAAATGGAACCGTCAAAAGAGTGGCCAGCCGCTCATTAGGGGACTTAAGGGTTCTTGTGGCCATGACGCCGGGAACCGCACAACCGCCTGCAATCCCCCCGGAAACAATGAAAGCCATTACCGAACTGCCATGGAGTCCAAATATCCTGAACACCCGATCCAGCATAAATGCCATCCGGGCCAGGTATCCTGAATCTTCCAGAAAGGATATCCCCAAAAACATAAACATGATCAAGGGAACAAATCCCATCACCCCACCCACGCCATCGATAATCCCGGAGATCACCAAGGATTTAAGATAGCCGTCGGGCAATACCCCGTCTGCCACTGACCCCAACCAGCCGAAGAAGGCTTCAAGCCACTCCATGGGGATTGCCCCATAGGTAAAGGTGAAATGATACAATCCCATGAGAATTGCCACCATAATCACAGGACCTACAAATCTATTTGTCACGATCTTGTCTATTTTATCAGACTGCTCAAGGCGATTTCTATCATAGGCATAGGTCACCACATTCTGTTTCAGAAGTGAATTGATAAATCCATACCGCTGGTCGGCAATCATCCCTTCGGGGTGGGTATCCAGGGTTGCCTCCAAATGCCTTGTTACCTTGTTAACAATTTTCGAAAGAGTTTGTGCAACATGGGCGTTGGCACTTTTCCCCATATCTATAATCTGTTGATCATTTTCAAGATATTTAAGAGCGGTCCACCGGGCTGGATAATTTTGGGTTAAAAAACTGTCTGAAAGGATGATGGCTTCCATCTCATCTAAAGCACCATCAATATCCATCCCATAGGAAATTTTTAAGGGCGCCACTTCTTTGTCCGTGTTGCTGACAATGGTTGCGGCAATGGTTTCCAGCAATTCTTTCTTGCCCTCCCCACTTCTAGCAACCGTGGGCACCACCGGGACATTTAAAAGCTGGGACAATTTTTCAATATCGATCCGGATCCCCCGTTTTTGGGCCACATCCATCATATTCAAGGCCACGCAGACAGGAACCCCCATCTCCATGAACTGAACCGACAGATAAAGGTTTCTTTCAAGGTTGGAAGCATCCACGATATTAACAATTATGGAAGGCGATTCATTGACCAGATAATCCCTTGCCACCACTTCCTCCAGGGAATAGGCTGTCAGTGAATAGGTTCCGGGAAGATCCACCACGTTAAATACTCCCGCATCACTTGTGCAGGTTCCCTGTTTTTTTTCAACGGTTACCCCGGGATAGTTCCCAACATGCTGGCGGGCGCCGGTCAGTGTGTTGAAAAGAGTGGTTTTACCGGAATTCGGATTCCCGGCCAATGCAATGGCAAAACTCATTTAATTAACCTCCACTTGAATATTATCAGCTTCATTGTTGCGAAGGGTCAGTGTAAAACCCATGATCCTTAAAGATACCGGATCATACAAAGGGGCTCTACCCTGTATTTTTATCTGTTTTCCAGGAACAAGCCCCATTTCCCGAATCCGTCTGCCAAGCTCTCCTGATCCTTTAACAGACACAATAACGCCAGTCTGATTTACCTGCATCTCTCGTAATTTTATGGTTGCCATGGTTTCTCCTAACATGGGTGTGAGTAATTTTGTATCGCTCTGAATTAAAAGTTTTATACAACTAACTTTTAATTATGTCAATAATATTTTCTTAGTGGCTAAATAATATTTATTTGACTTACTATATAATCAGGGTATAAGAATAACAGTTAATATAATGTAAAGGAGACAAAATGACCGAAGAGAATGAACTTTCCGAGAGCCTTGAAGATTATCTTGAAACCATATTGGAACTTCAGACAAAGAATACCGTTGCAAGATCAAAGGATATTGCCCAAAAATTGGATATCAAACGGGGATCCGTCACCGGAATGCTAAAGAAATTGGCGGCCCAGGAATTTATCAATTATGAACCCTATGGGTATGTCACCCTGACAGCTTCCGGAAAAAAAATTGCCAAGGAGATCGAAGGCCGCCATATATTTCTGAAAGATTTTTTGTTCCGAGTGCTTAAGGTAGAAGAGAAAATAGCCAATGACACCGCCTGCCGAATGGAACATGCCATGGACAAAGCCACCTTTAAAAAGTTCAAGCAATTTGTTGCCACAATTGATGCCTGCCCCAATTGCGGTAAGGGGTAATCTTTACAAATCCTTAAGTTTTTGCAAACCGAATGGATGAGCTCAGCGCCACCACAAGGATAGAACCGATATTGTGGGAAATAGCCCCCCATACAGGCGTGAGCCATTCGGCAGCACCAGCGGCCACGGCAATCATCTGGCCTGCCCGTAGGGGCAGAATGTCGCCTATTTGAATATCTGCCACCAAAACAGAAATCTCTTTACCCCCATTTTCTTATCAAATAAAAGTTCTTTGTTGACATCGCAAAGTGTTTGGCGTATCTAACATTGAAATTTCCGACAGACTTGTTGTGGCCAACGCACGCTTTTGCCGAGAAAAATAACAAACCGATTAACAATAACTTTAGGAGATAAGATGAGAAGAGTCATGATCATTGTCGCAACCATTGGTGTATTTTTGAGCTCTGCACATGCTGCAGACTGGAATTTTTACGGATCTGCCCGTGTCAGCACCTTTTATGAAAATGTGGATATTTCAGGCACAGATACCACAAATTTTGCCATGGGACTCCAGGGCAACTCAAGGATCGGTGCCAATGTGAAGGTCAGCGATGAATTGGGCGGCCGGTTTGAATACGGTACCAGCGATGGGAAGGCAAATATCCGCCATCTGTACGGAGTCTGGAATTTTGGTGCCGGCGCCCTGCTTGTGGGAAAACATGACGGCCCCCTGCGCCACCCGGGATCTGACCAGGTCTATGCGGGTGATGCTGGACTTGGCGGCTGGGGTGAAATGTCCAGCCCCCGGAAAGCCCAACTCAAACTGATGATTGATACCTTCCGGCTGGCCCTTCGGGAACCCAGTGTTGACTACAATAACGGCACCAATAATGTGACCACCAACACAGAAGTGAAGATCCCTTCCATCGAAGCCAAATACCGGTTTGAAGGAAATAACTACAACCTGGGCCTCTCCGCCGGATACGGCCATTTCACAGTGGGAACAGCGAGCCAGGAAACAATCAGCTCCTATGTCCTTGGCATTGGCGGGGATGTAACCTTTGGCGGCTTCATTCTGGGGGCCAACCTGTTCGGCGGCGAAAACGTGGGAAACCTGGTGGACACCGATGTGAACGGAGAAGATACCGGTACAGGCCTTGCCCAGTATGACGGGACCCGTGTCATTGACAACAAGGCCCTTGCCTGGAAAATCCATGCCACCTATATTTTCAATGACATGGTTGGTATCCATGCGGGCTACGGGTATATGCAAACAGAGCTTACCAACCAGGAAAAAGATGAAGTGCAATCCTATTATGTGCAGCTTCCCATCACCCTGGCAACTGGTGTGTCCATCGTACCTGAAATCGGCACCCTGGATTACATGGAATCAGACCAGAGCCAGACAAACTACATTGGTGCTAAATGGCAAATCGACTTTTAGTCTAAATCAAACATAAGCTTGAGTTCAACAAAAGTAGACAAAAGGCCTGGTAATAATAGTTACCAGGCCTTTTTAAATAAGGGGGGTTACAGAAAATACAGCGGTTGCAGTGAGGCCTTTCTGCTTTTTAATGATGATTTTTTGCCGGGCAATAGATTCAAGGTAATCATGTATGATCTTTTCCAGTTCGGCCGGGGATTTTTTATCACTCACCTTTGAAAAAAAGGCCATCTGATTATCAAACTCTTGTTCCAAATCAATTTTCTGGTCCCACTCAACCGTGTCAAACACAATATCCGGAAAAAGCCCCATGGAAAAAAGCAGATTGATCTTATAAAGGATGCTCTGGGGTTTGTCATTAAGAGTGGTGTCCATGATTTTTTTCCAAAGATCGGTTAAAATATCATGCTGGCGCCTAGCCGCCCACCCCCGGACGGCACATCCGTTTTTCGAACAGGCCATCATTTTAAAAAAAGCGTCGGCTGTTGCCACTCCCGGGGACATGAACGCGACCACCAGGTCAAATTGTTTCTCCCAGCCTTTTTTCTGAATATCAAGCGTATGCCAGTCTTCGGATAAAATGGTAATCCGATCGGTAAGATCCTCCGTTAACCGTTCGGAAAACCGATCCAGCATTCCCTGGGAGAAATCAAGGGCGGTCACATGGGCCCCGTTTTCTGCCAGGGCCATGGCCAGAAGGCCGGTGCCGCAGCCTATCTCAAGCACCTTCATCCCCTCAAATAAAAGGCCTTTTTGTTTCAACAGTCCCAGGGTTCTTTCAAGGCGCCGATCCTGGACCTCTTTTTTACTCTTGTCATAGGTTGAGGAAGCCTTGTCCCAATACTCGGGTGTGGAAAATCCTTTGTGGACCGCATAGGTATCACTTGATTTATCTTGTTCCCACTCGTTGATCCAGAAGGCTTGGTTAAAGATGCTATCCATATTTATTGACCTTTTTTAGTTTTATTTTCAATTACTTCCCGTGTCGTCCCTTCTCCACTTACTTGTGTCGCTGTAAAAAGCCCTGTCACATCCACGATCACCACATAAAGGGACGGCACAAATACCAGGGTCAACCCGGTGGCGACAATCAGACCGGAACTGATGCTCACGGCCATGGGGATGAGAAACTGGGCCTGGAAACTTGTTTCCAGCAGCAACGGGAACAGCCCTGCCACCGTGGTCACAGTGGTGAGCAGCACCGGCCTGAAACGGCTTTGCCCTGCTTGAATTACCGAATCAAACACCGGGGCCCCGGAACGCACCTTGTTATTGATAAAATCAATCAGGATCAAACTATCATTGATCACGATACCGGACAGGGCCACAATCCCGAAGATACTGATCATGGTGATATCCAGTCCCATGAAAAAATGTCCGACAATAGCGCCGATGAG
>CAXHYW010000222.1:0-6247 GCA_964021475.1 uncultured Desulfobacteraceae bacterium
TGTCCTGACCCGGGACCATATTTTAGGACTGCCCCTGGAAATTACAGCTGATCTTTTGGTGCTGGCATCTGCCATTGAGCCCCGGGAAAATTCTGCCCTGGCACAAATGTTCAAACTCACCCTTAATGGTGACAATTTCTTCATGGAAGCCCATGCCAAGCTTCGGCCAGTGGATTTTGCCACCGACGGCATGTTCCTGGCGGGCATGGCCCATTATCCAAAGCCTGTGGAAGAAAGCATTGCCCAGGCAAAGGCGGCGGTCTCAAGGGCCACCGTGGTATTGTCCAAGGAGCGTGTGGTGGTGGACGGGGTGGTTTCCTTTGTGAATGAGGCCCTGTGCCGGGGGTGTGGTGCCTGTGAAGAGACCTGTGCCTTTGGCGCCATTGAAATCTATGAAACGGATAACGGGGTGAAGCTTGCCCGGGTACAGCAGGCGTTGTGCAAGGGCTGTGCGGCTTGTTCCTCTGCATGTCCCACCGGTGCTGCCGGTGTTTTCCACTATGACAATGAAGTGCTGGCGATGGTTGAAGCCGCCCTTAATTAAACGATAAGGCCGCATTAAATAATAAGGAAATACCCATGAACGACCTATTTGAACCCCAGATTATTACCTTTGCCTGCAATTGGTGCTCCTATTCGGCGGCTGATCTTGCCGGGGTGAGCCGGTTTCAATACCCCACCAATATGAGAATTATCCGGGTGATGTGCTCCGGGGGAATCAATCCCAATTATATTCTTAAGGCTTTTGAAAAGGGGGCGGACGGGGTGTTGGTCTCGGGCTGACACATCGGTGACTGCCATTACCTGGACGGTAATGTAAAAGCTGCCAAAACCTTTGAGATGACGGAAAAATTTTTGGACTTGCTGGGGATAGATCCAGCACGTGTGAAACTTGCCTGGATTTCGTCTGCCGAAGGCAATAAATTTGCCCAGGTGGCCAATGAGTTTACCCAAAAAATAAAAGAGTTAGGCCCTGCTGATATTAAACAGGTGGCCTAATGATATTGATAAAAGATATTGATAGAAAATAATGCATAAAAGATAATGATAGAAAAGATGCAAAAACAAACGAGTGAAGATGATATAGCGAAACAGGAGGAAAGATTGTGACAACGGATATACTTGTCCTTGGTGGCGGCATTGCCGGGATCCAGAGTTCATTGGATCTTGCGGAAATGGGATTCAAGGTTCACCTGGTGGAAAGCCTGCCCTCCATTGGCGGGAAAATGGCCCAACTGGACAAAACCTTTCCCACCAATGATTGTGCCATCTGAATTCTCTCGCCTAAAATGCTGGATGTCGGTCGACATCCCAATATTGAGTTGATGGCTTATAGCGATCTTGTGAAGGTTGAGGGGACGGTGGGTGATTTTACGGCCACCATCCGGAAAAAAGCACGGTTTGTGGAAGAGGACAAATGCACCGGGTGCGGTGCCTGTGCCGAAGTCTGTCCCACAACGGTGTCTGATCTTTACAATGAGGGGCATGCGGAGAGAAAGGCGGTTTATTCCTGGTTTGCCCAGGGGATTCCCTCCACCCATGTGCTGGACCCGGATCATTGCCGGGTGCTGACCGGGAAGCGATGCGGGATCTGCCAGAAAAAATGTGAAGCCAATGCCATTAATTTTGATCAGACGGAAAAAATTATCGATCTTGCTGTTGGGGCCATTGTATTGGCAACGGGTTATGATATTTTTGATCCGGTTAAAATGCCGGAATACAGATATGCAGAACTTGACAATGTGATCACCGCCATGGAGTTTGAACGGTTTTTGTCTGCTTCCGGCCCCACGGAAGGCCATATTGATAGGCCCTCGGCCAGGAAGGTGGAAGACAAAATTTCTCAATTGTCCAAACAGCTTAAAAAATCTAAGAAAGCCCTGGATCGGTTTGAAGCAAAACACGGCCAGGCAAGCGGCGATTTTTACGCAAGCTTTACGGCCAAGACCCTTCCTGCCGGAGAGGATCTGGCAAAAGATGCCGATAAATGGGCCGCCAAATATGAAGTCCATCTTGAGATTTATGGCCCCTTGCAGGCCTTAAAACTTAAGGCCAAGGGGTTTACCACCGCAAAAAAGATTGCTTTTATCCAATGCGTGGGGTCCAGGGATTTGCGGTTTTATCCTTTTTGTTCAGGATTTTGCTGCATGCATTCCATCAAGGAAGCCATCATTGCCCATGAACATGACAATGATACCCATTCTGTGATTTTCGGCATGGATATCCGGGCGGTAGGCAAGGGGTTTGAGGAATATAAAATCCGAGGGGGCAACAATTCAAATATTGAGTACAAACGCTCCCGGGTGGCCGAGATTACAAGAGGGGAAAATAACAACCCCGTCCTGATCTATGAGGATACCAGCGTTCAAAAGGTGATAAAGCAACCCTTTGATCTGGTGGTTCTGGCAACGGCCTGTGCTCCTGTGAAAAATACCCAAATGGTGGCAGATATATTGGACATTGAGCTGGACCGGTTTGGATTTTTCAAAACAGATCCTAGTGAGCCTTTGGATACCACAAAGGAAGGCATCTTTGTGTGCGGGTGTTCCCACAGCCCCATGGATATCCCGGAATCGGTTGCCCAGGCAAGTTCTGCCGCGGCAAGGGCGGTTCAGGCGGTTATGAAACATAAAAAGGCATCTTAAGGTTAGGTCTGCCCAGCATGGATACAAATAGTATGGATACAAAAAGGTGGATACAAATAGGGTGGATACAAATAGGGTGGATTATGATGGGTATGGATTATTATAGATAAAGATAAGTTGGATACTATGTTAAATAAAAAGAGCGTAAAATGTGTCGAAGAACCCAGGATAGGGGTGTTTGTTTGTGACTGCGGTTCCAACATCGCAGGACACCTGGATTGCCCTGATGTGACTGAGTTTGTAAAGTCGCTTCCCCATGTGGTTTTTGCCAAGGAAAATCTTTATACCTGTTCGGAAGCGGGAATTGGTGAGATCAAAAAAGCCATCATAGAAGAACGGTTGAACCGGGTGGTGGTAGCGTCCTGCTCCCCTCGAACCCATCACCCGTTGTTCGCAAGCTCCTGTGCCGAAGCCGGGTTGAATCCTTATTTGTTTGAAATGGTCAATATTCGGGATCAGTGTTCCTGGGTTCACATGGGTAATAGGGAAAATGCCACCCAAAAGGCCAAAAACCTGATCCGCATGGGAGTCGCCAAGGCTGCAGGACTTGCGCCCCTGGATGAAATTACCTCTTCTTTGACCCGGAAAATTCTGGTGGTTGGCGGCGGGATTGCAGGACTGTCTGCTGCCCAGGCATTGTCTGATATGGAGCTTGAGATCTTCCTGGTTGAAAAAACAGGTCAAATGGGCGGGCTTTTAAACCAGGTGCATGGGATGGAAACCGGCGGAACAGCGAAGGCACGTCTGGATACCATTATCAATGATGTCAACTCGCGTGCCAACATCACCTGTTATACTAAGGCCAAGTTAGCGGAAACAAGCGGATATATCGGAAATTTTGAGGTTAAAATAGATACGCCTGATGGGTTTGTGACCCAAAAAGTGGGGGCCATTGTGGTGGCCACCGGTGCGGTCCCCCTGATTCCAAAGGGAATCTTTGGGTATAAAGAATCCAATGGTGATGCTTTGGGCAATGCATTGCCTGTCATCTCTCTTATGGAGTTGGAAACCCAATTAAAGAAAGAGGGAAAAGGCGAGCTTGACGATACCCACGGTATCCCCAAACGAATGGTCTTTATCCAGTGTGCCGGTGCCAGGACAAAAGGAAAAGAATATTGCTCACGGATCTGCTGCATGGTTGCGGTTAAAAATGCCATGCTCATCAAGGATAAATATCCCCTTATGGACGTGCGGGTGCTGTATCGGGACATGCAGATGTATGGTACCCAAAAGGAACAGATGCTATGGGATGCCCGGGGCAAAGGGATTCGCTTTGATGTGTATGACCCCGAAAATCCGCCCCAGGTGACCCAAGGTCGGGTAGATTTTTTCCAGGCGGTTACCGGTAATACGGTTCAGTTGGAAACGGATCTTGTGGTGTTGTCAACCCCCCTGATTCCCCGAAGCTCTGCCGGAGAACTGGCCAATTTACTTCGGGTGCCAACAGACCAGAACGGATTTTTCCTGGAAGCCCATGCCAAACTTCGACCATTGGATTTTGCAGCCGACGGCATTTTTGTTGCGGGTTCCGGTCGGTATCCGGCCACGGCTACGGAAAGTCGTACCCAGGGAATCGGTGTGGCATCCCGGGTGGCGGCCATTTTGTTCAAGGACAAACTGATAAAAAGCGGGATTGTGGCCAGTATTGACCCCGTTTCCTGTGTGGGCTGCATGGCCTGTCTGTCCATGTGTCCCTATGAGGCCATTACATATAACCGGGAACAGCGGGTTTGTGAAATCAATGAGATTTTGTGCAAGGGGTGCGGTAATTGCACTGCCACCTGTCCTTCCCATTCTGCACAACTTGCAGGGTATAAGCCGGAACAACTGCTGGCCCAGATCGGGGCGGCCTGAGCCAGGCGGGCAGCCTGACCCATGTCCATTTGACCAAAGCATTGTATTTTTTTGAATATATATAAGGATTGTTGTAATGAGTGATCAAAATTTTGAACCCAATATCATCTGCTTTTTGTGCACCTGGTGAGCGTACGCCGCTGCTGACCTGGCTGGGGTTAGTCGTATGCAGTACCCTCCCAATATTCGTATCATCCGGGTAATGTGCTCTGGAAGCGTTTCCGGGCACCATGTGCTCAGGGCTTTTCAACAAGGGGTTGACGGTGTTTTTGTGGGTGGCTGACACCTGGGTGAATGCAATTACCTGTATGGTAATTATTCCACTGAAAAAAGGGTGAATCTTCTGTCACAGATGTTGGATTTTTGCGGAGTTGAACGGGACAGACTTAGGGCCCGTTGGGTTTCTTCTGCTGAAGCACCTGAGTTTGTTGAAGAGGTGAATAGCTTTGTTGATGCATTGAAACTTTTGGGGCCGTCCCCCTTGAATCTAAAAATGAAAGCAAAAATCCTTGATAAAACCAAGGCCGAGCAAACAGCAAAAACCGCTCAAGCAGCAGATACCGCAAAAATAGGTGTGTCATGATTGATATGATAAAGCAAAAAATACAAGCTCTGTTTAAGGAAAAAAAGATTGCTGCATTCTTAGGGCTTGTTGAGCAAAACGGTCAGGTGGCTCCCCATTTGTTTAAGGAGGGAGAGACCCTTGAAGGGTTCAGCCTGGGTGATAGAAAAAAGGCCGGAGATGCCCGGTATCCCTTAAACAAAATATTGATCACCATTGCCCGGAAATATCCCGATGATATTTTGGGGGTTTTGGTGAGAGGCTGTGATGAACGGGGGCTGAACAGCCTTTACCGTTTGAATCAACTGGATCCTGAAAAGATAGTTGCACTGGGAATTGCCTGTCCAGGAGAGCTGGCCCTGGCCTGTGAATGCAAGAAACCATTTCCCGATGATCTCACCGCAGGGCAGAAAGTTGATATAGAAGATTCTTCTAAGGCAGGTGACGCGACATTGGCCGCCATGGACGAACTGGATATTGAAAAACGGTTTTCCTTCTGGACGGATCAGTTTTCAAAATGCATCAAATGCTATGGGTGCCGGGATATCTGTCCCATGTGTTTTTGCAAGGAATGCAGTCTGGAATGTGATGACCTTATTTCCAAGGGGGATTTGCCCGTGGATATTCCGGTCTTTCACCTGACAAGGGCCTTACACATGGCAGATCGCTGTGTGGACTGCGGGCTTTGCGATGAAGCCTGCCCTGCTGATATTCCCTTGCGGTTGCTCTACAAAAAAACCGCCCAGATCATGGGTTCCGAGTTCGGATTCACCTCGGGAATCAATAAAAATGAACGCTCGCCATTGAGTATGATGGGGCCATCCCCTAAAAAATAAGTGTGAGGAAACAATGGATTACCAGAATACGTTGACAACCTGTACCTATTGCGGATGCGGGTGTAATTTTTTTCTTGAGGCCCTGGATGGAAAACTTACCGGAACCATTCCCTGTAAAACAAGTCCTGTGAACGAGGGGAAACTGTGTATCAAAGGATGGAATGTCCATCAGTTTGTCCAAAGTGAACGAAGGCTAACCCAGCCCATGATCCGAAAAGAGGGAACCCTGGTACCTGTTTCCTGGGATGAGGCCTTAGATTTTACCGCCAACAAACTAAAAGAGATCAAAAAGGCGAAGGGCAGTGATGCCATCGGGTTTTTGACATCTGCCAAGGTGACCAATGAAGAAA
>CAXHYW010000223.1:0-6220 GCA_964021475.1 uncultured Desulfobacteraceae bacterium
ATGAGGAGGGACTGGATGTGGTGGATGCCAGAATAATATTAAAAAAACAGGAACCAGAATAATATCAAAAAAACGGGAATTAGGATAGCTTGCCATTTTTAAATGAATTAAAACTGACCTTTCCCAATGTAAAAGCCTATCGGCTTATGCAGCAATTATTTAAAGAGAACCAAGGGCTTAATGATATTATTTATCATTCAAGAGCCCTTGGTCAGGCAAGCAATTTGAAGACCCTAATCTCAAAGGGGAAATTGTCAGGCTGAGAAAAAAGAAGATGTTGTTGAGCCCGGGAAACCCAATGTTGCTGGCTGGATTATTCCCGCCGATTGTGTTCACAGGCGATACCCGAATGTTGCCATTTTAATGCCCAAAAGCATGGGCCGTGCCTGCGGCGGACTGTGCTCCATCTGCCAGAGAATGTATGGGTTTCAACAGGGTGATTTAAATTTTGATCTGGACAAATTAAAGGGCAAGGTCTCGTTGGACGAGCATCTGGAAGCGTCCATCGCCTATTTTGAAAATGTTTCTCAGTTAAGGGATATTCTCATCACCGGCGGTGATGCACTGATGAGCAATAATAAAACCCTTAGAAAAATTCTTCAAAGTGTGTATCAAATGGCCAAAAGAAAGCGGCGGGAAAATAAAAACAGAAAAGAGGGGGGGAAATATGCACAGATCTTAAGGGTAAGGCTGGGAACAAGGCTTCCTGTTTATCTTCCCATGAGAATTCAGTCAGGCCTTGTGAACATTCTGCCTGAGTACGTAAGCGTTATAAACTTTTCTGCATACACGTGATAATGAACTTCAAAAATGATCTTGACCATATCAAAAATGTGTTGAAAACTCATCGTAAAAAATGAAGAAAGAGGACAAATTTAAAAAAATGCCCTCTTTTTATAGTTGATATTTACCAAGGAATATAAGGAAAATATATTAATTAAGATTACAATGGCATTTTTGAAAAAATGATACTTTCTAACAGGATAACATCCGAAGTAATCATAATAAACAGAAACCATGTAAACCCACTTTGAAAAATCAACTTCACTATAAGATAACATTCCTGTCTGAAAATTTGCTACAGGGAGATTAATACATAAATGAATTGATTTTAAGAAAGAAGAAATTTTTTTTTCAAAAACCTTAGTTCATTTGCTCAAATTCATTAGATCTTGTGCCGAGTTACAACAGGGTTATAAGTTGAATCAAAAATTCAAAACTGAAAAAGTGTCATATACTATATGTTGGGATTCTCAAATTTTGTCCGGACTGAATCTTTGAAATGCCAGTGAACGTTGTTGTTTTTTAGTCAAAACCCAATATAGATAGACACAAACATTTTTTAGTATCCTAATGAATTACCCTTTTATCTAAAAGTTGCTTAACAAAGTCGCCACTGTTTTTGGAAAAGGATTAATATTGATATATTGCGCTATTCGTGCAACTTAAGCGTATAGAAGTTGAAAATGTATTAAAATACAGATGAAAAATCTGGAATAGTTCAGCTGGATAAATATCAACAGCGAAGAGCGAATCATACAGCTAAAAGCAATTATGAATAACTTACTGGTAAGGTTAGTCGAACACCCTGACTAAAGAAATCGTTGAATAGAACCTAAATATATTAGACTGGAGAATGATAATGTTTAAAGAAGAGAGACAAAATCTTTTGTTTGATTGGAGCATGATCGGGGATATCAGCGCAGGGCGGCCAAACCTTGGTTCTAAAATGGATGTCGCAGTTTACCGTCTGATGCAGTTTACTTTAAGGGATGTCGTTATTAAAAATTTTGATACCGAGACTGCTGATAAATTGTATTATGAGGCCGGCGAATTGGCCGGCCAAGAATTTTGTAAAAATTTAATAAATAAAGAAAATGATTTTGTCGCATTTATTACGCAAGTCCAGGAAATACTGAGCAAACTGAGTATTGGAATCTTGAGGGTTGAAACATCTGATTTCGAAAAGAAGGAATTCACGCTTACTATTGCTGAAGATTTGGACTGTTCAGGGCTGCCCGTCAGCAACGAAACAATATGTACGTATGATGAAGGGTTTTTAAGCGGGATATTATCCGAATATAGCGGGATTAATTTTGATGTGAAAGAAGTGGATTGCTGGTGCTCTGGTGACCGGGTTTGTCGTTTTGATGTAAAGCCAAGTGTCATATAAAATTCGGTTTTTTATATTTTCATAAAAATATCAATTTGAGATAGATGCCATGTTGACCGTTAAAAAAGAAGATATAGACAGAATTACAGAAGCTTTTTATATGCTTTTGAAGGGCAAGAGGCCTGAACACATAAAACTTCCTGGGAATTATCCTGAAAATGAAATCCACCAGGCAGTGAGTTATATAAATCAATTTATCAGTGAATATAACCAGGCCACTGACTTATCATATAGTTTATCCCGGGGGGATATTAACACAAAAGTGGAAGGCAAGGGAAGGCTTCTGATTCTTCAATCAATGAAAAGCCTTCAAGCCAGCCTGAAAACCCTAACGTGGATAACCCAGCAAATAAGCAAAGGAGATTTTACTCAAAAAGTCAATTTCATGGGTGAATTTTCTGATGCGTTTAACCAAATGACTGTTCAATTAAAAAATTCATTTTTAGTGCATGAAAAAGGGAACCAGGATCTGAAAAATCAGGTTTCAGATCTTGCAAAAGCACGCATGGCAATGTTGAATATCATGGAGGATCTTGGAGCTGCAAAAAAAGAGGCAGAATCAGCCACAAAAGCAAAAAGTGATTTTTTAGCAAACATGAGCCATGAAATCAGGACTCCCATGAATGCCATTATCGGCATGTCTCATTTGGCTTTAAAAACGGAGTTGTCGTCCCAGCAAAGAGATTACATCGACAAAACAATGAGTTCGGCAAAAGGCCTTTTGGGTATTATTAATGATATCCTGGATTTTTCAAAAATTGAAGCCGGGAAACTGGACATGGAGTCCATTGCCTTTGATTTAAATGAAGTTATAAACAATTTGTCAAACACAGTAACGCTTAATGCCCGGGAAAAAGGTTTGGAATTTGTTATCGCAGTTTCACCAAAGATTCCTTTGGCCTTAATCGGAGATCCATTTCGGCTTGGGCAGATACTTTTGAATTTATGCAATAATGCAATTAAATTTACTGATCAGGGTGAAGTGGCCATTAAGGTTGTACCCAAAAAGGTTGAGGGCAACAATGTGGAACTCAAATTTTCGGTTAAAGATACCGGCATTGGTCTTAAAGAAGACCAGCAGGAAAAACTCTTCAAATCATTTCAACAGGCAGATATGTCCACTACCAGAAAATTTGGTGGTACTGGTTTGGGTCTTGCTATCAGTAAGACACTCGCAGAAATGATGGGCGGTGAAATCGGTGTTCACAGTGAGTATAATCATGGCGCGACGTTCTATTTTACGGCACAGTTTGGTAAACAGGAAAATCAAAGAACAAACTTTAATATTATCCCCAAGATTATAGAGGGTATTCAAGTCCTGATAGTGGATGATAATAAAACAGTTCAGGAGGTGTTAACAGAGTATCTGTCTGATTTTGGCTTTAATGTGGATAATGCCTATTCTGGCAGTGAGGCACTTCTTGAATTGGAAAAAACCTTTTCTCAAAAAGGGAAAAAATATGATCTTGTGTTGATGGATTATCAGATGCCCGGCTTGAACGGTATTGATACATCTTTAAAAATTCAAGGAATGTCATCTGATCCAATACCTAAAATTATCATAATGGCTGAGCATGAAGAAGACTTAATGAAGCAGACTATGGCCAATAATCTGGATGGATTTTTAATAAAACCGTTCTCCCAGTCATTGGTGTTTGATACAATAATGCTGGCATTTGGACAGGAAGTTGAGAACAAAGGACGTCTGGAACAACCAGGGCAAATCAGTGCGCCTGAAGGGTTTGAAACAATTCGGGGGGCGCAGATATTATTGGTCGAAGATAACGAGATCAATCAGCAGGTTGCAACCGAATTGCTGGAATGTGAAGGTTTTTTTATAAAAGTAGCGGAAAATGGCCTTAAGGCCCTGGAAATGATAACAACAAACGATTCTTTTTTTGACTTAATTTTAATGGATTTGCAGATGCCTGTGATGGATGGTTATGAAGCCACAGAAAAGTTGCGATCTCTGAACATAAAAATTCCGATTATTGCCATGACAGCTGATGCCATGAGCGGCGTGCAGGAAAAAGTTTTAAATCTCGGTATGAATGATTATGTAACAAAACCGATTGATCAAATGGAGCTTTTTAAAGCTCTAATAGCCTGGATAAAACCGGGTGAAAGAAGGCTTCCACCACACTATACTGAAAAAGGAAAAAAAGAAGAATCATCCCAAGGACTTCCATTTTCACAATTGCCTGATATTAATGTGGAATTGGGTCTAAGCAGGGCGAGTGGAAATACAAAATTATATTTAAACATCATTTCCAAGTTTTACCATACAAATCAAAATACTTCCCATGAGATAAAAAACTGTCTTGCAAAGTCGGATAATACAACTGCACAACGCCTGGCACATACAACCAAAGGGGTTGCAGGAAATATAGGAGCCCTGGAATTACAAAATATCGCAGGCGAACTTGAAAATGCCATTTCCAAAAACGAGATTGAATCAATCCCAAAAAGAATCCACAAATTTGATGTTCAGCTAAATCATATTCTCAAAATTCTGTCTCCCTATGCCAAAATTGAGAAGCCGCGCAAGGAACATAGTGATCAATCGCAAAAGAAGGGTGATCCTGACTTATTAAAAGAGAGATTAAAGGAACTTGAACCAATTTTAAAACAAGGATTGCCTAAACCCTGCAAAAAGGCTTTAGAAGAAATCCGTACTGCATCATGGCCGGACAATATAGACAATATGTTAAATGATCTATACAGACAAGTGAAAACATATCAATTTGATACTGCTGAAAAAAAGCTTTCCGAGTTATTAGCAGCCCTGCCTTGATCTGGGCTGAACCACATATATTGACCTTGATGTGATAGGGCTTTCAAAGGTTAAGCAGAGGGTTTTCGGTAAATAACAATTGAGTTTGCTTGAGATAGCCTCTTTAGGCAGATGACATAAAATTTGTTTGAACTAAAAAAAAGAAATGATGATTATGAAAAAACGATTATTGTTACTTGTGTGTTTCTTTACCTTCGGTATTCTACTAACGATTGCATCGGCCAAAGATGGGGTTTTGGAAAAAGTCAGTCTTCAACTCAGCTGGAAGAACCAGTTTCAATTCGCAGGTTATTATATCGCAAAAGAAAAAGGATTTTATCAAGATGCGGGATTGGATGTTGATATAAAAGAGTATGAACCGGGTATCAATGTAACCCGGGATGTTCTTAACCGGAAAGTTAATTTTGGAGTGGGTCGCAGTGCGTTGGTGATTGATAAAATGCAGGGAAAGGATGTATTCATGCTTGCTGCAATCTTCCAGCAGTCACCACTTATGCTCCTTGCCAGGGATCGAAATGATTTAAAGGATATTCGTAGTCTAAAACATAAAAAGATCATGTTTTCAGATGACGCCGTCAGTATGGCATCACTGACAGCGATGTTGAAAGCAAACGGAATATCCGGGAATGAAGTGGAAATTCAGAAGCATACGTTTAATATTGAGGATCTCATTGCAGGAAAAACCGATGCCCTTGCGGCCTATGTTTCCAATGAGCCTTTCCAGATGGCAAAAAAAAGGATTCCCTATAAAATATTTCACCCCAAGGATTATGGGTTTAATTTCTATGGTGATATTTTGTTTACCTCGCAAAAATTACACAAAACCACACCGCAATTAACAAATCAATTTTATCAGGCGAGTATGAAAGGGTGGGAGTATGCCTTTTCTCATATCGAAGAAACAATTGATCTGATTCTTCAAAAGTATAATACGCAAAATAGAACTCAAGAAGCACTTCTCTTTGAAGCGAAAACTTTAAAAAAACTGGCCTATAAGAAAAACACACCATTTGGTACGATCCATCCTGAACGAATTCATCAAATTGCCCAGGTCTATCGACTTTTAGGAATCACTGAATCCTTTGGCAACCTGAATAATTTGATCTACCAACCCGGTCATCTCAATGATATAGGTTTGACACCCGAAGAAAAACTATTCCTTGCCCGGCATCCGGTTATTCGGGTCCATAATGAATCGGGCTGGGCAAGATCGGAAGAGCACACGTCTGAACTCCAGTCACTCCGGAGAATCT
>CAXHYW010000224.1:0-6204 GCA_964021475.1 uncultured Desulfobacteraceae bacterium
GTTTTTATGATGACCATTTCAAAGCTGTCAGGCTGCTAATATTTGACTTTTTCTCTTTTAGAATCTACATTGGGGCCATCGATACTAAAAGTAAGTCTTTTGTCCAATAGACAAAAAAGACAGGTATGGTCTATGGTCTCTTAATTAAAATTTTAAAAAAAATCAGCAATCTATACAGCATGGGTAGACTCCTATTCGTTCTATGTATACCTCATGGCTGTATTTAATACTTAATGGGGCAAACAAGATGACGGCAAAAAATGTAATACCGTATTCTGGCAAATTTCAAATGCGTTTTTTTGAAATAGGCAATAAAACACTGTTGGGGTTGCTTTGTTTATTCATATTATTACCGATTTCATGTACAACCATGGGGCCTGATTTCAAAACCCCGGATGCCCGGGTCTCTAAAGAATGGACAGATGCTAAAGAACCGGCAGTGAGCAATGAATCAATGGACCACAGCCAATGGTGGCAAGTGTTTAATGACCCCATATTAAACAAACTCATAGATATTGCAGCACAGCAAAACCTATCTCTACAGATAGCGGGCTTGAGAATTTTAGAAGCACGTGCCGTATTGGGGATTGCCATCGGTCAACAATATCCTCAATCCCAGCAACTATCCGGGGGACATACCTTCTCAAAATCAAGTAAAAACACCCCTCCGCAATCCAATATTTCCGGCATTGATACACGATCAAGTATCAGTAATATTGGTTTCAGTGCGGCCTGGGAACTGGATTTTTGGGGAAAATTCCGCAGAAGTGTTGAGTCTGCCGATGCCGACCTTTCTGCAACCCTTGCAAGCTATGATGATCTGCTTGTTATGCTGACCGCAGAAGTGGCCACAACCTATATGGTTATTCAAACCACTGAGCAAAGGCTTGCCTATGCCCGTTCTAATGTGACTCTTCAACAAAGGGGGCTTGATATTGCCACGGCCCAATTTGAAGGAGGTAGAACCACTGAGCTGGATGTCCAACAGGCTCGTTCCCTGCTTTTAAATACCAAGGCCACGATTCCCGAACTTGAAATTGGCCTTCGCCAGGCAAAAAATGGTCTGAGTATTCTCCTGGGTGTCCCCACAGGAAAGTTGGGCGATTACTTGGATGAGTCTTCCAATATACAAAAAATTAGGATGCCGATAATCCCTACAACAGTTGCCCTTGGAATTCCTGCTGATTTAATCAGAAGACGGCCGGATATCCGATATGCTGAACTTCAGGTGGCTTCCCAGGGAGCACTTATCGGAGTTGCCGAAGCAGCCTTATATCCCCAGTTTGCCCTGGCCGGTTCCCTAGGTTTTGCAGCCGACGACAAAAGTCTTCTCAGTTCAGACTCTGCCATCGGTTTTTTTACGCCCTTTACCTTTAAATGGGATATTCTCAATTATGGCAGACTAAAAAATGATATCAGAGCCCAGGATGCCCGCTTCCAACAGATGGTGGTCAATTACCAGAATAAAGTTCTTGAAGCAGCCAGAGAGGTTGAAGACGGCCTCATCGGCTTTTTAAGGTCCCAGACACGGGAAAAATATTTAAATGATGCTGCAAAAGCATCTATCAGGGCCACAGACCTGTCCTTGCTCCATTACACAGAAGGACTATCCGATTATACCCGGGTACTTTCCAGTCAGCAGGTCCTGGTTGAACAGCAGGACAGCCTGGTTAAAACTAAAGGGAATGTGATTGGGTATCTGATTGCGGTTTACAAGGCCCTGGGGGGGGGGTGGCAGATTAGAGCCGGAGAGGACATGATTCCTGCAACTACCATAGAAATCATGAAAAATCGCACGGATTGGGGAAATCTTCTTGATTCAGTCTCCATCCCGGAAGAGCCCCAAATGCCTAAAACCGGTAAAGAAGTGAACCTGTTTAACAAACCCGCATGGTAATAACAGATAACAGCATGAACGAGCAAACATTAATAAGAGGTGACGAGGTGCTATTATGATGGGATTTACCTGGTTTGTCCTGGGCTTTATTTCAATAATATCCGGCTATTTTCTCCTGGAGTATAGAAAAAAATACAATTGGAACTCTTTTGTTATCATTGGTTTTTCATTAGGACTGGGATCCATTTTATTTTCCATTGCCTGGGCCGTGGGTGCTGTGCTTGAGGGTGTACCCAGATCTGCCAGTATGGGACTTCTTGTCTTTGGACTGGGCGGTATTCTTATTTCGTCTCTAACATTTCGATTTTGTGCAAAAGAAAAAAATTAATTCATGGGAGAATGCGATGAGTTCTGAATCTGATAAGGAAAACAATACAGCCAGGAGAAATTTTCTCAAACTCGGAGTCGCCGGAGCCGGGATTGCGGCGGCCGCAGCCGGTGGCGTTACAATTTTCAAGCGAATGGAGGGGATCCCCCATGAAGAGTTTCCCCTGCCCATAAACAAAAACTATAAACCCATAGATCAGCGCAATCAGATCAACATATTTTGCGGCAGTAAAGCCCTGAATAAAAAACATCCCGAGCGCAATAAAGCCTTTAATGAAGTGTTGAAAAAAGAAAACCCTAACCATGACAATGGGTTTAACTTTTATGAAACAAGACAAAAATTTATGAAAGGCCCTTATCAGGAAACACCGGGTTACACCCAGCTTGACAGAGCCCTTGCCGTGGCAGGGTTTTCCTCTGCACGTGCCCAGCTCGGTGGCGGCAGCATGGAGGCCCCCAACAATGGCGTATCAACCTGGCGCCAGGACCATCTTGTTAAAGACAAATATTCCTTTGTGTCTCCTGAAGATGCCAATATGAAAATAAAAAGTGCTGCCAGGATGTTCGGGGCGCTTCGCTGTGGTATTACAAAACAAGACAACAGATGGGATTATAACCCAATATATGATGCCTCTAAAGAGAAAGAGCTTTATTGGGATAAGGATTTTCCCTTTAAACCCAAAACAGTTATTGTGATTATGACGGAGATGGATTTTCATACCATCGCATCCGCCCCCTCCTGGATTACGGACGGTACCACTGGCAATGCCTATGCCAATGCCATTAAAATAGCAGGTCAGATTAGTGTTTTTCTGCAACAGCTTGGATATCAGGCGGTTGCCTCCATGAATGACCTGGGGGTCAATGCCCCCTATGCCGTTGCCGCAGGACTGGGAGAGGGGGGACGAAATGGTCAGATCATCACCCCCGAATATGGCCCCAGGGTGCGTATCAGCAAAGTCTACACTGATTTCGAAGATGTGGAGTATGACAAAGCTCGAACCTTTGGAGTGGCCAGCTTTTGTAAAAATTGCAAACGGTGTGCGGTTTCCTGTCCTTCCCAGGCCATCTCCCACGGTGATCCGACCTGGGAGCCTGAATACTCCACGGATCCCGATTACACCTGGCACGCATCCAAAGGGGTCTTAAAATTTCATAATGATGCAAAAAAATGTGCAAAATTCTGGATAGACAACGATGGTTCCTGCTCAAGTTGTATCGCTGCCTGCCCCTACAATAAACCAGACTTCTGGCATCACCGTCTGGTGGATGCCCAGAATGTGATTGCCCCGGGACCTATCCATGCCTTTATGCGAGAAATGGATATCTTTTTTGGGTATGGGGTGGTGGGAGATCCAAAACTGGCTACAAAATTCTGGAAAATGGGTAAAAAGGTATGATGGATTTATGCTGGACCATACTGGGGGGGTTAACAGGGATAATTGCTATTTTCCTTTGGAAATTATCAAAAAAATACCAAAAGGATCTCTTGTTCTGGCCCGGGCTCATCCATGGCCTTGTTTTGATGCTTTTCAGTATTGCCTGGGCAACCGGTGCCGTACTTGAAGGAGTCCCTCGGTCTGCCAGCATGGGGCTTTTGTTGTTTGGATTTTCGGGTATCATTATTACAACCATTTGTTTTAAAAATATTCTCTCTAATCCTATAGAGAACGGCCTCCTAAAGGATTGTGTCCTAAAGGATGGTGTGCAAAACAAAGAGACCAAAAAAACTCAGATTTTTGAACGGTTGCCAGAGACTGAAATAAACGCTTCTAAAAAGCCAATTTTGGATAAAAAACCATCTCTTTTGTTCAAATTTGTTCCTTATATTGCCTATGCATCACTGCTTGGGGCTTACATCCTGGGAATGACCCAGAACATAGCCGATTATGAATCCATGGTCATGGAAAAATACAAAGGTAGGGTTTTAACAAAAATCAAAGATGACCCCATTGTCTTTGAGTTGGCTCCCAATGGAAGTGAGGCCAATAGCAGCGAAATTGGGGAATATATTGTTATTTCCAAAGGCCAGGGATATGGCGGTCCTTTTGTCATCGGGGTTCACATTGGCGAGGATGCAAAAATCAGACGGGTCATGCTCCTTGACAATCGGGAAACACCGGCGTTTGTAAAAAAAGTGGAAAATGCCAAATTCCCTGAGCAATTTATGGGGAAAAATGTGGTGGATGATTTTATCCCGGGAGAAGACATTGATATTGTTTCCGGTGCCACCATTTCCACACGGGCGGCAACCCAGGCAATAAGAGAAGCCGCCCATATTTCAGCCACAAATTATTTTAAACTCAAGCAAAGCTGGAAAAAAGAACCCTGGGTATTTGGATTAGAGGAGATATTGGTGTTGGTGCTTTTTGGCCTAGCTTTTGTTAAACAAGTTTATGCCAAAAAGCCTTGGAAATATGTGTATATGGCAGCGACCATAGGCATTGTCGGGTTTTACCTTAATTCTGCAATTTCCATTGGCAGCCTGGCAGGACTTGCCATGGGATTTATCCCGGACTTTAAAACCCATATGATATGGTGGGTGCTTGTGGTGGGAACTGTTCTAACCATTTTTATCAAAGGATCCAATGTATATTGCTACAGGATCTGCCCGTTTTATGGCATTGGTTTTGTGTTAAATAAAATCAGCGGCCAGAAATTTTCCCCTTCAAAGGGGGTGTTAAATTATGCTAAACCCGTGTCAAACTTTCTGTTATGGCTGGCTTTAATGATCATTTTTCTTTCTTCACATCCGGCTGCCGGGGCCTTTGAACCCTTTGCCATGGTATTTTCCCTGAACGGTGATGGGGTTCACTGGTTTTTACTGCCCCTGGTACTGGTTGGATCATTTTTTATCTCCTTGTTCTGGTGTCGATTTTTTTGTCCCTGCGGTCATGGTTTGTCAACATTGTTAAAGTTCAGAAAAAAGACGATTACTTTAATTCAAAGGAATAAATAATGGAAAATCAAGGTAACAGCCTTAACAAAATAGTGTCCAACATATTGTATGGGGTTTCATTGTTATGCATCCTGGGATTTTTGGTACAGTCAGTTATTTCCTTTTTCTGATACTGGTATAAGAATTGATAAAAAATTTAGCTTATAATGCAAATATATAAATAGTGTGAGGAGTCCCATGAGATATTTTTTAGGCGTGTTATTTTCGATGAGTTTGGTTGTTTTTTTATCCGGGTGTGAGAAGGAAGTCCCCCAAAAAGAGATTATCCGATCAGTACGGGCCATAAAAGTCGCAAGTCCCGAGGATTTTGCAAAAAGATGGTTCCCGGGAAAGGCCAAAGCAACACAGGAGGTTGAACTCTCATTCCGGGTGGCCGGGCCTTTGGTTGATTTCCCCGTGGATGTGGGAGATCGGGTGAAAAAAGGGGCTGTTGCGGCTAAAATTGATCCCAGGGACTTTCAGGTGCATCTTCGTAATGCAAAGGGAAGGCTTGAAGAGGCCAAGGCCATTCTGGTAAGAGCTGAAGGTGATTACGACCGTGTTGTGAGAATAAAAAAGAAAGACTCAGGGGCCATCAGCCAGGCAATGATTGACAAGAACAAACAGCTTGTGGAAAGTACCCTGGCAGAGATAAGAAGCCTGAAAGCCTCTGTGGATGCTGCCAGTGACAAACTAAGCTATACCTTTTTAAAAGCGCCTTTTAATGGGATTGTATCGGCCAAGTATGTTGAAAATCATGAAGATGTCACAGCGAAACAACCCATTTTACGCCTGATTGATCATTCAAAAATTGAAATGATCGTCAACATACCGGAAAATTTGATCTCCCATGCAGATTTTCTTAAAAAACAAAAAAATGTTCTTGTTGTTAATTTTGATCCTTTTCCGGACCGTGAAATTAAGGCAGCGATAAAAGAAATCGGTAAAGAAGCCTCTAAAACCACAAGAACTTATCCGGTGACACTTATTATGGATAGATCGGAAGAGCACACGTCTGAACTCCAGTCACTCCGGAGAATCT
>CAXHYW010000225.1:0-6196 GCA_964021475.1 uncultured Desulfobacteraceae bacterium
TGATTTGCAACGGCATCGGCAGGGTCAATGATGGTGACACGATTATTTGTTACCTTTTTAATCATTTCCATTAAAAAAGGATAATGGGTGCAGCCCAGCACCAGGGTGTCCACCCCTTTTTCCATCATGGGGTGCAGGTATTTTTCCAAAAGGCTTTGGGCTTGATCACTATTCTGGGCGCTCTGCTCAACCAGTTCTACAAGGCCGTATCCGGGTTGAATAAAAACCTCCAGGTCTTTGGCAAATTTTTCAAAGGTCTGCTTGAAAAGTCTGCCGTTCAGGGTGTTTTCAGTGGCCAGGATACCGATTTTTCTGGCTTTGGTCTGTAGGGCCGCAGGCTTAACGGCAGGCTCCATGCCGACAAAGGGAACCGGATATTCTGATCTGAAATGGTCGATGGCTACGGCTGTCACGGTGTTGCAGGCAATTACAATCAATTTGCAATCACGTTTTAGAAGAAATTCAATATTTTTTCTGGACAGAGAAAGGGCCTCTTTCGTTGTTTTGGACCCATAGGGGCAATTGCGGCTGTCGGCAAAATAGTGAATTGATTCATGGGGAAGACGTTTTCTGATTTCCCGGAAAACCGTAAGCCCCCCGACGCCGGAATCAAAGATGCCGATGGGCCGGTTTTCCCTGTTTGTTTTTGTCGCAGTCCTGTCCATGTTAGCGTTGAAGGGAAAGGGTTTGAAAAATATCTGTTTGGGCAACCACTCCCTGGCGAAGGATTTGGACCGGATCACAGGTCACATCCACTATTGTTGAGCCGGCTCCTCCTTTGAGAGGGCCTGCGTCTAAAATCATATCTGCCCCGTCAAGGATGGCCGACGGAAGATTGCAAACTTGGTCGCACCCAGGTTGGCCGGAAAGATTGGCGCTGGTGCCGGTAATCGGTCCCTGGGCCTGTTGCACAAGGGCCCGGGCGACGGGGTGGGAGGGAATCCGGATACCGATTTTTCCGGTGTGGGCGGTGAGCTGTGGGGGAACTTTTTCGCCAGCTTCAAACACAAGGGTTAAATTTCCGGGCCAGAATTTTTCCATTAGAATCCGGGCGGAATCAGGCACCTTTTTTACAAAATTTTTCAGATCTTCGGGCGCCTGGATTAGTACCAGGATGGGGTTGGATTGGGGGCGTTGTTTTAAATCAAACACTTTTTGAATGGCCTGGGGGTCCAGGGCATTGGCTGCCAATCCATAAAGACATTGGGCCGGAAAGATCACAATCCCCTGGTTGCGGATGATCTTTCCGGCTTGTTTTATTCTATCAGGCAAATGAACGGGCCTTTTTTATCACCTTGTCTGCCATTTCCTGTTTAAAGGCGGAGAGTTTTTCTGCCATGGCAGGATCTGCAACTCCGAGAATCTGGGCGGCAAAAATACCGGCATTATAGGCGCCTGATTTACCAATGGCCATGGTGGCAACCGGAATGCCCGGGGGCATCTGGACCGTGGCCAGGAGGCTGTCCATGCCCTGAAGGGCAGAGGAATCAATGGGAACGCCAATGACGGGCAGGGTGGTGTGGGCGGCAATAACACCGGCCAGGTGGGCTGCATGCCCAGCACCGCAGATCAATACGGCAACTCCCTTGCTTCTGGCTTCCTTTGCCAGTTGGGCTGCCGCGTCCGGGGTTCTGTGGGCCGAGGCCACGGTGACATAATAGGGGATATCAAATTTTTTCAACATGCCCAGGGTTTTTTCCATGACCGGGAAATCCGAATCGCTGCCCATGATCACCCCGACCTTTGGGGGAATAGACAGGCGTTTGAGGGCTTTGGCTCCGATATCCTTTCTATGAAAATGGTCTTTGAAGGAAATCTTTGCACAGGCTTCATAGGCGGTTTTGATGGCCTCTTCAACGGTGCACCCTAAGGAGGTGACACCCAGGACCCTGCCGCCGGCTGTGACCACTTTCTCTCCATCAATCCCGGTGCCGGCATGGAATACCACGGTGTTCTTTACCTGGTTGGCTTCTTTCAGTCCCAATATTTCATGGCCGGTCTCATAGGAACCGGGGTAGCCCCCGGATGAGATGACTACACACATGGCGGCTCTTGGATCAATTTTGGTGGTATGGTTGTGCAGTGTGCCGTCACAACAGGCTTCCATCAGGGGGACCAAGTCATTTTCAAGGCGCATTAAAATGGGCTGGGTCTCGGGATCTCCCAGGCGGGTATTAAATTCCAATACCTTTATCTGGTCCTTGTCCACCATGAGCCCTGCGTAGAGAACCCCTTTAAAGGGGGTGCCTTCCTTGGCCATTCCCTGGATGGTGGGGATCATCACCTCTTTCATGGCCTTTTCCCTGAGCATATGGTCCAGGACAGGCGCTGGGGAATAAGCACCCATTCCACCGGTGTTAGGTCCTTGGTCTTCGTCAAATACCCGTTTGTGGTCCTGGGATTCAGGCAGGAGCAATACGGTCTTTCCATCGGAGAGGGCAATGAACGAAGCTTCTTCTCCTGGAAGGCATTCTTCCACTACCACAATGGACCCGGCATCCCCAAAGGCATTTTGTGTGAGCATGTCGTCAATGGCCTGGTTTGCCTCCTCAAGGGTGGCACAGATGATGACTCCCTTGCCGGCCGCAAGTCCATCGGCCTTGACCACACAGGGCGCTCCCATGGCCTTGGCATAGACCTTGGCCTTGGCCGCATTGGTAAAGGCTTTGCCCATGGCACAGGGAATATTGTATTTGCGCATGTGATTTTTGGAGAAAATTTTGGATCCTTCCAATTGGGCAGCCGCCTTGTTGGGGCCGAAGGCCACAAGTCCCTGGCTTTCAAACACATCCACAATCCCTTTTACCAGAGGGCCTTCGGGACCGACCACCGTGAGATCGATCTCGTTTTTTATGGCAAAGGTGGCCAATGCATCCATATCCTCGGCATTGATGGGAACATTTTCGGCCAACTCGTGGGTGCCGGCATTACCCGGGGCACAATATATTTTATCAACCAAAGGACTTTGGGAAATTTTCCATACCAGGGTGTGTTCTCTGCCACCACTGCCTATGACGAGGATTTTCATCTAACTCTCCTTAAATTTGTTCGTTTGTTTTCTTCAATGGCCAATTGGATTAATTTGTCCAGCAATGCTGAAAATGAATATCCTCCTACCTGTGCCGACTGGGGAAAGAGGCTGGTGGCGGTCATGCCGGGGATGGTATTGGTTTCAAGGACAAAAAGTTCTCCATCCTTTAATATCATATCGGTTCGGGAGTAGCCTTTGAGGAACAGGGCCTTATGGGCCTTGATCGCCAATTCCATAACCCTTAACGTGGTTTGTTCATCAATACGGGCCGGGCAGATCTCCTGGGTTTCTCCTGCCACATATTTTGCCTCGTAATCAAAGTATTCATGGGATGCCCCGGGGATGATTTCAATCACCGGCAAGGCTTCCAGGGTATCATTGCCCAACACGCCGCAGGTCAGTTCAGTTCCCTTTATATAGGCTTCCATAATCAAGGTATCATCATGCTTAAATCCGAAGGCGATGGCATCCTTTAATTTTTCTTTTGTTTTGACAATACTCATGCCCACACTGGAGCCGGCACAGGCAGGTTTCACCACCAGGGGAAGACCCATACTGTCGACCACCTCGGTAATGTTGATCTCGTCATTAATGTAAAATGAAATATAAGAGGGGGTCGGAACCTTTGCCCCTTCATAGAGGCGTTTAGCAACAAGCTTGTTCATGGCCGCGGCAGAGCCAAGGACGCCTGCTCCCTGGTAGGGGATGTCCAGAAGATCCAAAAGCCCCTGGACCGTGCCATCCTCTCCAAAGGGGCCGTGGAGGATGATCAGGGCCGCATCGATACCGGGTGCATCCATGACAAGCTTCGGTAAATCGGTTTTGGGATCATATGAGATGATCTCATATCTGTCCTTGTCAAGGGCTTCAAATACCTGGGCACCGCTGTTCAGGGAAACCTCTCTTTCCGAAGAGACCCCGCCGGATAAAAGGGCCAGTCTGATTTTTTTCATTTTACACTCCTTATCCTTGGATGATATTTTGCCGGGCGTTCTCAAATTCATCTTTGGTGATCAGTTCTCGTTCATATAGGGCAGTAAGTTCTATCATTTTTTGTTCTGCCTTGCTAACTGAAGCCTCAATGAGGGGGAGATCTCCATGGGAAGCGCTTGCTTGGTCAAGGAGAAGCGGATTGTTTTCCTTTGCCTTGATTTTAAAAGAGGCCAGGCCCCCCAACAGTTTGACTTCAACGGTTCTGTCCTGGAATTCAGGTGCAGAAAGAATTTGCCTGAGATCGGTGGAGTTTTCCCGTACCCTGCGGTAAACAACCCAAGCCACCAGCAGCACTAGGATGGCCAGGCCTGCCATTATATAAGGCAGATAATGGTAGACCCCCTTGAAAAGGACCACTGAAAGGCCAACGCCTGCCAATAGGAATACGTGTAATAGCAAAATAAAATAAGCGGTAAATATACTTTTGAAAAGTCCCTCTTTGTCTGAATTTCGAATATTCATGATAATTTTTTTATTATATTTTCCCTGTATTCATCGGTCATCACAGGAAAAGAATGGTTTCCCCTCCTGGTGGTGCCAAGTTTTGTCAAAAGAAAGTTGAGCTTTTTTTGGATCTTTGATCTTTCCTGCGAGTCGTTCTCTGTCTCCGCCAGCAGTTGCTCCACCTGGGTAACTTTTTTTCTCAAGGCGACTTCCGGGGGCAAAAAACCGGCATTTTTTAAGATTTTATGGGCAAGCCGCAGCTCTTCGGGTACATTCTGGTCTTCAAGTTTGAGGGGTTTTCCATGACCTTCCAGATTGTCAAAGGTTCCCTCTCGCTGGGCCTCTTTTATTCTTTGCTCCACAAGTGCTTCAAACCCTGGAATCATAGGTCGTTTGATTACTCCTGATTGAAAAAAGTTAGTTTAAAAAAAGAATATTGATTCCATTATTATATTAACAGGACAAACATTCTTTTGATTTTGAGCATTGATTTTATTAAACCTGCCCCTGTTTTGCAAGGTATATTTTCTTGACACTCTATAGTCAATAGAGTATTAAATTCCATCTAAATTAAGGAATTTATGGACATTGTTCCCCATGATATTTAAAAGAGATCGGGTTGTTTTTTTTATCCTGTTAGTCTGCTTGAGTGTTTGTGCACCCAGGGCCGGGGCAAACCAGGACGATACCAAAAGCCTGATCCATGAAGTTGCAGCATCCACGCTTTTTGACGGATTTTTGTATTTTGCAGATAACCAAGGCAGTTATTTGAAGGCGCTTGCCAAGCCGTTCCCTTCAAATTTGAGCTCCCATGAACTTGGCCGCAAAATTCTTAAAGAATTGTTGGCGGGGCCTCCTGATTCGATCTTGGCGCCTACTTTCCCGACAGATACAAGGCTTTTAGCCCTGTTTATTTCAGAGGATGGAAGGGCCTGGGTGGACCTGGGGTTAAGGGAGGGACACTTAACGAATGTGGACACCGTGTCAGAACTTTTGGCAATTTATTCAGTGGTGAACTCACTGACATTGAATATTCCCGGTGTAAAACAGGTAAAATTACTTGTGAATGGATCTGATGTGGATACCCTTGGGGGTCATGTCAGCCTTAAATATTTTTATAAACCCAATATGTTGATTGTGAAATGAGCAAACAAAAAAATATCTCAAAAATTAGAAATATCGGAATCATAGCCCACATTGATGCGGGCAAGACCACTGTCACGGAAAGAATCCTGTTCTATACAGGCAAGTCTTACAAAATCGGTGAAGTTCATGATGGTGAAGCCGTCATGGACTGGATGCAGGATGAACAGGACCGGGGGATTACCATCACCTCTGCTGTGACCACCTGTGAATGGAAGGGGTCTGTGATCCAGATCATCGATACCCCGGGACATGTGGATTTCACCGTGGAAGTGGAGCGTGCCCTGCGGGTGCTGGACGGTGCCATCGGGGTTTTCTGCGCGGTCAGCGGGGTGGAACCCCAATCGGAAACCGTATGGCGGCAGGCAGACCGGTATTCCGTGCCCAGAATGGCTTTTATCAATAAAATGGACCGGATCGGGGCCGATTTTTATGCTGCGGTGGATTCCATGATTGAAAAACTGGGTGCCAACCCCGTGGTAATCCAGCTTCCCATTGGGGCAGAGGACCGGTTTCGTGGGGTGATTGACCTTATCAATATGCAGCAAATCTGCTGGGATGATGATAGTCAGGGTGCCGAATTTA
>CAXHYW010000226.1:0-6182 GCA_964021475.1 uncultured Desulfobacteraceae bacterium
TTCACTATCAGGTACGATTGCTTTCTCTTTATGCGTACAACCTTTGTTGGAGCATTTTAAAAATTTGCCTTCCCGTTTATTCTCTTTTTCAACGAGGAACAGAGCATCACACTCCGGACATTTTTTATTCACTGGCCTGTCCCAGGAGGCAAAGGTGCAGTCCGGGTATTTGGAGCAACCGTAAAAAATTTTACCTCGTTTGGATTTCTTTTCAACAATGGTCCCCTCACATCCGGGTTCAAAACACTTCACCCCAGTATCTGTGGCAGAATTTTCTTGGGCCACGGACTCGGTATGTTTACACTCGGGAAACCCGGTACAGGCCAAAAATAGACCAAATCTCCCTTCTTTTTGAATCATGGGTTCCTTGCACATGGGGCAGTCTTTCACCGGGGTATTGTCTTCAAATTTTTCTACTATGGAAATATTGCCCTTTTCATCCCGAATGTAATTGCTGGTAAAAGAACATTCCGGATATCCGGTACAGGCAAGGAAATGGCCATTCCGACCAATCTTGATATTTACATCACTTTGACACAAGGGACATTTAATACCGGTTGCAACCCCAACCCCTTTGACACTGACCATGTTCTCACTAGCATCATCCAGGGTTTTTTTAAAACTTTGGTAAAAATCTGTTAAAAGCTGAACTTCTTTTAGCTTACCGCTTTCCACATCATCCAGAAAGGTTTCCATCTGGGCGGTAAAGGAAATGTCCAGAAGGGTTGGGAAGGAGTCGACGAGAAGGTCATTCACAATAAATCCCAGTTCACTGGGGAGAAAATAGCGTTTTTCCAGGTCCACATATCCCTTGTCCCGGATGACACTAAGAATAGACGCATAGGTACTGGGTCTTCCGATACCGTTTTTCTCAAGTTCTTTGACAAGGGAGGCTTCTGAAAACCGTGGAGGCGGTTTTGTGAAATGTTGTTTGGGAAAAATTTCCTTGGTTTTGAGAACATCTCCCTCTTCAACGGCGGGTAATGACTGGATATCTGTTTCTGTTGTTTTTTCCTCAGGTGCATACAATATCGTAAATCCCGGGAATCGAACAGTGGAACCGCTCACAGAGAAAGTATAGGTGTCCGTCGCCCGTATCATGATCGATTTTTGATCAATTTGGGCCTGGGTCATCTGGGAGGCGACAAATCGTTTCCATATCAGCTCGTAGAGCTTTAGTTGGTCCTCGTTTAAAAAAGAAGCCAGTTTTTTGGGGGTATTCAATACCGATGTTGGCCGGATCGCCTCATGGGCATCCTGAACCTTGTTTTTATTTTTGAAAACCCGGGGCTGATCCTCTGCATATTCTTTTCCATAGTCCTTGGCAATAAATTCAAGGGTTTCCTGGGCGGCATCCGGTGAAATCCGGATGGAATCAGTACGCATATAGGTGATCAACCCTTCGGGTCCGTCTAAACCGATTTCAACCCCTTCATAGAGTTGCTGGGCTACCACCATGGTTTTTTTTGCAGAAAATCGAAGTCGGTTGATGGCATCCTGCTGAAGTTTACTGGTAATAAAAGGGGGTTGAGGATTCCGTTTAATGGTTTTTTTCTTTATATGGTCAACAACAAAATCAGCAGTTTTAAGATCTGTCAGAATCCCCATTGCTTGTTGTTCGTTGATCACCTTGGCTTTTTTGTCATCGATTTTTACCAAGGCCGCATTAAAGGGGGGAGGATCCTGGGCCAAAAGATCGGCTGTTATCGTCCAATATTCTTCGGGTTCAAATTTTCTGATTTCTCTTTCACGATCACAAATAATCTTTACAGTGACCGATTGAACTCGCCCGGCACTCAATCCGCGTTGAATTTTTTGCCACAAGAGCGGAGAAATTTGATATCCCACCAACCGGTCCAGTTTTCTTCTGGCCTGCTGGGCATCATATTTATCTGCATCAGGGGTCAACTTGTTTCCAAGGGCTTCTGTTATTCCCTTTTGGGTCAGCTCATGGATCAGGATCCGGTGAAAGACCCGGCCTTTTTTTTTGAGAATATCCATGATATGAAATGCAATGGCTTCTCCCTCACGATCAGGATCAGGTGCAAGATATACTTCGTCAGCTCCCTTGGCAATTTTTTTAAGGTTTGCAATTACCTTGGCTTTATTGGGTATATTGACATATTCTGCTTTGAAATTATCCTCAACATCAATGCCAAGGTTTTTTACGGGAAGATCTCGGATATGGCCAGCACTCGCAGCTACATTATAGTCTTTACCGATATATTTTGTAAGGGTTTTAATTTTGGTTGGGGACTCAACAATAATGAGCGGTTTTGCCAATTTTATTCCTCCGAAAGTGAAAAATAATTACCAGGATGACGCTGTACCAAACCTTTGAGCTCAAGATCAGCTAAGTTGGCAATGACAATACCACTGTCCATCCGGGCTGATTCGATAATCAAATCAATATGTTTGGGATATGGATCGAGATGTTTATATACCAATCCCAGTTCTTTGTCCATCAAAGGACACGATTTTTTTGTTTTTTTAAGGGACATGCCATTGTCCTGGGCCTTAACATGAACAAACTGATGAAGTTCCTCAAGAATATCCATCTCATTTTCAACTAATTTTGCCCCCTGTTTCAACAAAGAATGGGTGCCACAACTTTTCTTTGACACGATACTGCCGGGTACGGCAAAGACTTCCCGATTATATTCTCCTGCAAGCCGGGCAGTGATAAGAGAACCACTTCTCTTCTCGGCTTCAACCACGAGGGTGCCAGTTGAAATACCGGCAATGATTCGATTTCGGATGGGGAAATTATGGGGAAATGGAATAGAATTAATTTTAAATTCAGACAGGATGGTGCCGGTTTTACAAATTTCATCAAAAAGAGAGATATTTTCTTTTGGATAGATATTTCTGAGACCGGAACCCAGGACGGCTATTGTTTTACCCCCCGCGTGAAGAGCACCTTTGTGTGCGGCCGTATCAATTCCACGGGCCAGCCCGCTGACCACCTGAAATCCATTAGATGCCATGGAAAAAGACAGATGCCTAGCCGAGTTTAATCCGTAGGTCGTGGCCTTTCTTGACCCGACAATGGAAATGCTAGGAGCTGTTGCATCAAGGGTTCCCAGGTAGGTCAGATAGGGTGGGGGGTCGTTTATTTCTTTAAGGAGAGCCGGGTACAAAGGATCTGTCATTGTCACAATTTTAATTTTATGGAAATAAATTTGATCCAGTTCTGACTGGGCCAGGCAGTGGTAGTTTTTATACCCCCGGATCTCCTTGACTACCCGGTTTGAAATACCGGTAACACTCAATAATTGACTTGTGGGTGCGGTTAGTACATTCGCAGGAGTTAAAAACCTGTGGATCAGCTGTTTATAAAGTCGGTTCCCAAGATAGGGAATCTCCTTTAATATAAACCATGCCAGATATTTGTCTGAAAACTCATCCATTTCGGCGTAAAATTATTCAAATTCTTTTAATTTTTCCTGGGCCTTTTCGGCAGCGGGTGAAAAAGGGTATTTTGTTATTACCGATTTCAAATAATGATGGGCCCGGTTTACATCATCCAGAGAAATATAAGCATATCCTGTTTTTAACAGGGCATCCGGTACTTTTTCAGCTTTTGGATAGGCTTTGACCAGCTCCTTGAAAACCCCAATTGCTTTTTTATACTGGCCGGAAGAATAGTGACACTCTCCCAGCCAGTACATTGCGTTATCTGAAAGACTGTGGTTTGGATGCTGGACAATAAAGGTTTCAAACAATTGTGCCGCATTAACCAGATCCCCTTCAAGCAGCAGGCCTCTTGCTTTTTTGTATAATTGTGATGGTTCAGTATAAGCGATCTGATAAATAACCGGCTTCTGGGTTGACAGCTGTTCTTCAAGGCCGGATATTTTCTTTTCCAATGATGAAACTTGTGCTTCAAGGGCTGAAATATTACGGGTTTTAATATCCAGTTTCTGTTTCAGCCCTGTAGGATTATCGATTTTTTCCTGTGTATCTGCCCCAGGAATTGCCTCATTATCCGATTGAATAGTCCTCTCTTGTTCCGGGGCATCATCCCCCTTTTTAAAGAAATTAAGGGTGCTACAGGAGAACAAGGTGAACATACACAAACAAACGAGACTTTTAAAGATAATATTTTTCACGGGAATCATCATGTTTGATTTTTTTTACCTTTTGTTGTGGGCAGCAAGTACAACCGGACTTGCAACAAAAATGGAAGAATAGGTACCGATCAGTACACCGATAATCATCGCAAAAGCAAAATTATGAATGATCTCTCCTCCTAGAAAAAAGAGGGCCAAAAGAACAATAAGGGTGGTCATGGAGGTCAAAATTGTCCGTGACAACGTCTCATTGATACTTTTGTTAAATAATCGGGGCAACTCCTCATTGGATTCAGCCCCTTTAATATTTTCTCTGATTCTATCAAATACAATAATCGTGTCATTCAATGAATACCCGATAATGGTCAATAAAGCAGCAATGATCGGCAGGGAAAAATCCAGATTTAGGAGAGAAAAAATTCCCACCGTTATAAAAACATCATGGATCAGGGCCACAATAGCCCCCATGGCATACTTAAGCTTGAGACTCCAGAATATGGCCAGGGATACCACCAATGCAGCGGCAATTAAAAAGGGCATGCTCACATTAAAGACAGACAAAAAATAAACAGCTGCCATCAATGCGCCAGCTGTGACACCCGAAAGCATCCACTTAAGTTCAAACCGTCCGGAAATATAAATGGTAATAAAAAGCAAGGAGTAAAAAATAGCCAGAAGCGCCTTGTTTTTCAGATCTTTGCCCACCTGGGGACCCACCATTTCCACCCTGCGAATCTCCGGCACAACACCGGTGGATTTTTCAATTCCCCGGGAGATAACCCCTGAAAGGTTCTTGTCCATTGTATCTGAATTGGATGTTCTAATGAGATATTCATGGTCCGTTGCCTGACCGAAGTTTTGAACAGACGTATCTTTAAGTCCAAGATCTTTCAGGCCGTTCCGAACATCGGTGATGGATACGTTTTGTGAAAATTTAACCTGGACAAGGGTACCCCCGATAAAATCGATTCCATAATTGGGTCCCTTGTGAACAATAAGAGAGCCAATACTGACAATGATGAGTATCAAGGAGAGGGCAAAACCGATCTTTTGTTTCCCCAGAAAGTCTATGTTTATATCAGACTTGATAAGCTGCATTATGTTTAAATTCCTTTATATACTGAGTGTTGATGTCTTTTTGTTTTGCAGTAACAAATCAAAAATGCTTTTTGAAAGCACCAGAGCCGTGAAAAGACTGGCTAGAATACCAAGGCCAAGTGTAACGGCAAAGCCCTTGATAGGACCGGTACCAAACTGAAACAGGACAATGGCGGCAATCAATGTGGTCACATTGGCATCCAGAATGGTCAGCGAGGCTCTTTCAAATCCGGCATGTACGGCGGCAAGGGCAGTTTTTCCGGATCTAAGTTCCTCTCGGATCCTTTCATAAATAATTACATTTGCATCAACGGCCATGCCAATGGTGAGAATAATACCGGCGATTCCGGGTAGGGTGAGAGTGGCACCAAAGGCTGCAAGTCCACCGCCGATGAGAACAATATTCACTACCAGGGCAAAATCGGCGATAAGGCCTGCCCTTTTATAGTAAATCATCATGAACAAAAGGATCAGGGCACCGCCTACCACCATGGACATGAGCCCCATTCGAACTGAATCAGCGCCCAGGGTGGGTCCCACGGTACGCTCTTCGATGATTCTAACGGGAGCCGGAAGGGAACCTGCCCTCAACGCAATGGCCAAATCCTTGGCTTCTTCGGTGGAGAAGCGGCCTGTAATTACAGCCTTTCCCCCTGCAATTCGACCCTGGATCACCGGGGCTGAATAAACGGTGTTGTCCAGAACAATAGCCAATCGTTTTTGGATATTTTCTGCGGTTATTCTGTCAAATATTCTGGCCCCTTTCCGGTTAAATTCTATACCGACCTGGGGTTGCTGGAATTGATCAAATTCAATTCTGGCATCAGTCAAAAGACTGCCGTCCAACAGAACCTGTTTTTTGATCAGAAATGGAACTTTTGTAATATTGCCTGTGGAAGGGTCCTGTTTGTTTTGATAGAGCACTTGAGTCCCAACGGGAGGCGTTCCGTTAAGAGCGCTGGTCATATTGCCATCTTCATAAACTAGCTGAAAGGTCAATTGGGCGGTTTT
>CAXHYW010000227.1:0-6087 GCA_964021475.1 uncultured Desulfobacteraceae bacterium
TTCCAGCATTATGCGGGAACTATGCGGGAAAAATGCGGGAAAAAACCTAATCTTTTTCACTTCCTCTAAATGCTCCAAAAATGGCTATTTAACATCCTTAAAATATTACTGAGCCTATGATATTGTACCATTCTTTTGCTAATTGAAGCCTCGGCAGGATCGTTCAGGCCCAGAACCCTCTATAGAAGTCACTTATTTTCCCCTGGACAAGTCACATTGTTTTTGTTAAATTTTAACCATGGATAACAAACTTATATTATCTGTGTTTCCTGGCATTGATATGCTGGGTATGGGGTTTGAGGAAAACGGTTTTTGTGTTGTTCGCTCTCCTGATTTAATAACCGGTGGTGATATTCGAAATTTCACCCCCCCAAGCGGTGTTTTTGGTGGTGTAATCGGCGGTCCTCCTTGTCAAGATTTCTCAGCGCTTAATAGAAATCCGTCTGGATATAGTAACGAAATGCTTGATGAATATTGTAGGGTAATAACTTGTTCACGGCCTGAATGGTTTCTGTTTGAAAATGTTGCCAGATTCCCAAATTTTAGAATTGATGATTATAAGCAGCAACGCTTTGAACTTGATTTGTCATGGTTTACAGAATTTTCAAGAAACCGACATTTTATTTTTGGGTCACTATCTGGAAAATTATTAAATCCTATCAAAAAAAAGAAACATGCTGTTTTTGGAAATGCAGTCGTAGGTAATGATTATAGATCGTTCAGAGCCTGTTGTGATATTCAAGGATTACCATCAAATTTTGATATCCCCTTCTTTTCACTTACAGGAAAAAAACAAGCTATCGCTAATGGTGTACCACTTCCATTAAGTAGATACTTATCTGAACTTATTTTGAGAGATTATTATAATAGAGCTGTCAAACCTGGAGTTAATAAAACGCTTTCGAAACGCTGTCTATGTGGATGTGGTCGTATAGTCTATGGTCGAAAAAAATATGATGGACCAACATGCCGCAAACGAGCGCAAAGAAAAAGAGATCGGCAAAAACAATAAACGTGACATGGCCGGGGTATTAAACGTGACTCACTGGGATAAATTCTGTGACTGAGCTCAATCAAAAAACGTGACGTGCCGGCCGATAAAAATGTGACTGACCTGGCTGATTAAATGTGACCCTCCGGGACACAAAAATGTGACTCCCCTTTACTGCCCCCGCACTTCTATTTTGCTTCGTTAAGATTTTCATAAATAGCTTGACTTGCTGTTGTTTGTAAGCGACAATTAACCCATGCGATACACTATCAAAATGACAACCTTGTTTGAAGAATGGCTTGACGACCTAAAAGATGCCAAATTCAAGTTGCGCATAGTTTCACGGATTGACCGTGTCATAATTGGAAATTTTGGGGATCACAAGCAGCTTGATTTGGACCTTTATGAGTTGCGTTTTTTCTTTGGGTCCGGCTTCCGGGTGTATTACACGATACAGGGCAATGAGATTGTTCTTTTAACCAACGGCGGCAACAAAGCTAGCCAGAAAAAAGATATAAAAAAAGCGAAGGCAATATTAAAGGAGTTATAATGAATGTAACAGTAAAAGATTGGGATGCAAGCAAGTATCTTGATAACCCTGAAATGATTCAGGAATATTTAAAAATCACACTTGAAGATGGAGACACGGAGACCCTGATTGTTGCGCTTGGTAATATTGCCAAGGCTCAAGGGATGAGCGAAGTTTCAAAAAAGGCAAATTTAAACAGGCAACATCTTTACCGTGCCCTTTCCCCTAACGGGTCTCCACAGTTAAAAACTATTGTCAAGGTTTTGAGAGCTTTCAATCTAAGATTAACCATTGAGCCATTGCAATAAAATTTAATATGTCATCTTCATAAATAGGGCTGTGATTTGACCGGGGAGAATTCAATGAAGTGGATTGAGCGACACGCACTTATATCTATGCCTCGGTCTTTCTTTTGTCGCCTCAGAAATTTAAAAGTTTCATTCTAAATATAAAACTACTCTATATTATGTATAAAGCTTCCTCTTAATATTTTTCAGCCGGGAATGTTATTCTCCAAATTAGTTTACAATCAAAATTTGAAAATCAAGATATCTCGGATACCAGATGTGGTGGTGACGTTTTTTGATAAAAAGGGAGTTACACACGTTATATAGCTCACCCGGCCAATACTTTAAAAATTATTCAATAAATTTTGAACGTTGATTGACACATTTCATTTGAAAAGAAATCTATCGCAATACGGATAATAATAGGATTTTATGGTTGAGTCACTCTGTATCAGGCCTATTTCCTACCAAATTGTTAATTTAAGGCTACCAGAAACAAATAATTCCGCAAAAATTTAAAAATCGATATACAACCTGAGCAGTATGATTTATGGTCAACATGGAAATCTAAATAAAAAGAGAGAGGCCATGTCTGATCAGAATAATCCTATTAACGATTTACCTAATCTTGAAAATTTATCCCCGGCAGTTAATTTTTTTTTAAATGAAACAAGAAAAAAATTAAAAGGCCATGAACGTCGACAATTTATGGCTCTTGATATCCCTTATTATGAGGAATATTAAATGGGGGATTATTTTATTCTACAAGCCTAAAGTCTCATTTACTGGATAAATCAATAGTAACTTGAAAAATTAGGGGTTTCCCTGATTTACAAAAGGAAAAATCAATGATATCCATGAATTTAAGATCCTATTATATTGACGACCACCACTGCTTTGTTTGATCAAATCTTTTTATTAACCAAAACCGGGAGGTAAAAAATGTATAACCAGAAAATTAAACTGCTAAAATCAAAAGACACACTGCAATGGTGGTTTCTAATACTATTGCTCTCTCTAACACTCGCAAGTTGTGCAGGGATTCTCACAAAATCTCAATTAACCGAAATTAAAAAGTTTTCGGCGGCTTCAAATGCTTATAGCGAATATCCTGGAACTGTTATGAAAACACATGCAGGTCTGAGTCTTAACAATCAATTAACTAACGCATCAGAATCAAAAAACGGTGAAACGGCATTAAAAAATATTTATAAAGGAATTGAGAAGAAGAACAAGTATAATAAATTGGCTGATCGGGCAGATAAGGCCTGCGAAATTTTAAAATCTTATTCGTCAATTCTTCAAAAATTATCTTCAGATCAATATATAAACGACACTCAAGCAAGTTTGGAAAAATTAGGGAAATCGTTGGACAAATCAATTGGAGAATATAATAAGCTTTCAAATTCTTCGTTTAGTACTTTTGGAGGAATTATAGCCGCAACTTTAAGGGGAGTGGCTTCCATTTACATCAAAACAGAGCAACACAAAGCAATTAAAAAAGCAGTAAATGAAGCTGACCCGATGATAGAAGATCTATCTGCATCGATAATCAAACTATTGGATCTCTATGTTGGGGAAGATGGTGCACAAATTATACAGTCTGAAAAAGAAGATTTAGAAAATTGGTATAAAGATGCAGGCCATAAACAACCTTTATCTACAACCCAGTGGGTTGCCAAAGAACTTGAGGCAATAGATAATCTGATTTTATTAGTCAATAAATCGAAAATCGCAGCAACAAATCTTCGTGATGCACACAAGACATTGTTAACAAAAATTCAAAAGAAAACTGATTTAAAAGATTCAATTGAAATCATTGAAATATTAATTGATGATGTTGAGGCCGCAAAAGATCTAAAAGACAAAATTGAAGGATAAGGAGAAAGATTATGGCAAACACAGAAAAAATAGCAGTTTTAAAACTGATAAGAGAGTTAAAAAAGGAAGTTCAGGGTCTAAAAAGCGATGATGCCAACCCTTCTGCTGGTGAACTCGAAACCGTCTTTATGATACTTGACGACCTTGAAGATGAAATAATTTACAACGCTCTCGAAGAGAGGGTTCAAGAGATAGAAAATGCTTCAACAAAACTGATATCTGTAATAACTGAGGCAAAAAATAAATCTGCAGAGTTAGATGAAATCGCTAAAAAAATAAATAAAGTGGCTGAGGTCTTATCTAAATTAGTCGACATTGCCAGTAAAGCGGCAAGCTTTATTTAGTATTTTTATAGGGAGTGGAGTGCGGTTCTCCATTCCCTATGAAATTTGTATTCAAACAATCAACTTTCTGAACTGCCCTAAAAAGGGCTCTGCACTTTTTTTTCCGTTAATATATCAAATTTGAATAACCAGATTACCATGGTTAAAAATAATTATTTGAGTTATTAATTTTCGCGGGCTCCACCTAATTTTAGAATACCAAACTTAAGTGTGATCCTTTAGAATGGTGGAATTTTCCATTTTTTCAGTAATTGTTTGGAGAATTCTACGGTGGTACTTGTATTAAATAGTCACAGGTTTTCTGAATCAAAACAGTACATGACATTTTGTGGTTGGGTGAAATTTCCTTTGATATTCAAACAGTAAACTATTTACATTAATTACCGCCCTGGAAAGGGTTCCTGCAAAATCAGGTAATTAATATAAAATCTTTATTTTTTGGGTCACTCAAGTTTTTCGATGCGTCTGGATGATTGAGCGCTCAAGAGTCTATTATGGTCTAAATATTTACGTTTCGCTATAACTGCGCTTTTAGCCTTGCCACACATGATTCCCTTCCCGGCTTCCGGTATCCTGTTTAAATAACCATGGCGTCCCCATTAGGACAATAATTCTACCAGGAACGGTTTTACGTGCCACCATCTTTCTGCCCGTCCACCCCCCTTCCTCTTTAAAAACGCCCTTGCCCTTCCCTCCTGGCAGGTTATCCCAACGCATGTTTAAGGAGTTTGGCGCCAGCCCCTATATATTTATCCTAACGATAATGTTTTTAAGGCCTTTGACCGGCCTGAATTTGATTCTCTTCACTTTGATGAATGTGTTTTATTATACTAATTTTTCAAATGTGATTTAAATCACAAAATAATATTTCTCTTTTCGATACTTTGCTTATGATATTGAAATTTGTTTTTCCACATACACAAAGGAATAAGTTTTAATGCAACCAACAGTAGTAATTCAAAAAGCACCTGTTAAGCCAATGTATATATGCCTATTTATTGCATGGGCTATATTTATTTTACCAATACCATTCACTAGTTTTCTGGCCTATCCATTGATTGCAGCATCAATAATTCTTTCAGTCATTTGTCTTTCCAGGAATGATTTTAAAAATGGAATTATTGGCCTTGTTTTAATATTTATCGGAAGTCCACTAGTCTATCTTATCGGCCTGTCGATGTTTGCAAGTATCTTAGGTTCTGTTTCCCAATCGAATTAAAAAGAATGACTCGGCTGATCGCTAAATTGCATTATTTTTCAAAAAAAGGCTTTATAGCGTAAATATCAACGCCGTCTTTCTGCCTAAGGCGGTCGATTATTAACTTTCCTGTGCCAGGCTTAAGTTGTTTTCTTTTAATTCATTTTTTATTTTGCGTGTGATTGTCGGTGTGTTTTCAATTAGAGGTTCTGGTTCAATTCCTTCCTCTAATTTTTCTGCCATATATTTTAAATCCCCTACAGTTCTATAAAAAAGTTTCTTGTTGAATTTTTCTATTTTCAATAGGGCTTGATTAGCTGCCACTCCCTCTTCCGGGGTGCTGAATTTAGTTACGATATCTTGATTTATTTCAGTGTCTTTCTTTGTTGTTTCATCATAGGGTTTATTCTTTTCAGCAATGTTTTTCCCCATGATGAGCATGTCGATATATTCTTTGTTAAAGAAATCTGCAATTTTTTCTCTTTTACTTTCTGAGAAATTGATTTTTTTGTTCATGAAAGATGTTATCTGAGGTGGATCAACATTCATAAACCGAACTATTTCGGCTCTTGTTTTCTTCTTTTCTTTTAGCAAAAAGTCTATCGCTTTTATGAAGTAGTCTCTTGTATCCATGATTTAATATTATCTCTTTTTAACAACCTCCACAATTTACTAAAAAATACAACTATTGATAAAATTTAACAACTTTATCTTGACTTAATATATTTTTTCGATAATAAGTATTATTAAGTTTTGATAACTTTTTTTTAGACGGAGGAACACAATGCTATATCCAAGTAATTTTTTTAAATCTTCATCTGAGCCTTTTTTTAAGTATTTAGGCGGTTTGTGTTGGA
>CAXHYW010000228.1:0-6036 GCA_964021475.1 uncultured Desulfobacteraceae bacterium
GAGATTCTCCGGAGTGACTGGAGTTCAGACGTGTGCTCTTCCGATCTCGCTCTTAAAAGTTTCCTAAAGGCTTTTAGCTTCGAAGCCATATTCCAGACTAACTTGAGTGAAAGATCTGTATCAAGTATATGGACTTTTACTCCCACTTGTTCGTACAATGATGCTTTCCCTGAATACGAAGGCAATGCAACATGGACGTCAACATTCAGGTCTACCAACTCTTTCATTTGTTTCAAGGCCCATATGGCTCCTTGGGTTGTTTTTACAAGATGTAACACTCTCATGCTTTTCAGCTCCAATTCTATTTTCGCTTCACTTTTCAAAACTGCGTTTTAATGCTGCTGAATTGATTTCTTGTGTTCACAACACATTACCCTTTTTATTTTTTTACCATAACTAAAATTCGGGGCACCATTGAGCGGGTTCTAAAGCCCAGAACAATATCAAACCTTTTTTTGACTGATGCGGGCAGCAAAATCTCCATCAGCCGTTCACTCAAATAGGAAATTTTTAGTGCGCGGATTCCCTGATGGAACGAGGACCTATCAGTCAAATTATATTTTCCCCCCATCATAATGTAAACCGCCAGCGTAACCCGCACATTATCCAATCGTGATGACCCGCTGGCAAGGCCGCCACTATGAATTCGATAACTTCCCATTACCTTATCGATGAAACCATAAGGCCCCCTCAAAAGATTTCCCACATGGATAATCATATCGCCAAATGGCGCTATTTTGATCCACTCAGGAGCAACATTTGAGTGATTTCTAAAAACGACACTCAGCATAGGTGAAAAATTGCTATATTTTAAAAGATAATCTAAAGAATAGTATTCTTTCCGCTCAGGTGGGTACCCCATATCCTTATGGATAAAACGGTCAGTTTCATCGACCTGTGAAATTTTATGAAAACAGCCTGAACATTTTGGGTGGTCCTCTAAAAAATCAACCTGCTTCTGCAGCTTGTGGGGATCAGACCAAAAATCATCCCCATCAGACATTGCAATATACTTACCCTTACAAGCCTTAAACGTCTCGATAAAATTAAACTGCCATACGCCCCTGCATCCATCCCGGGCAGGGTCGCTGCGATCCCTTAAAAAGAGACGGATTTTTTCTGGATATTTTTTTGAATATTGCTCACAAATTTCACGCGTGCCGTCATTGGAGTCATCCTCACCCAGGCAAATTTCATAATGAAAATTTGTTTCCTGCATAAGGATACTATCAAGACATTTACCGATAAAATCTGCATGGTTATAGGTGATAACCCAAACACTTACCAACGGTTTATCCATATGATTCAATGTTTTCTTATCCCTGAAAAATAAATTGAAAACAAAAGCAGCATGACATTAACCAGGACGACTGCTGCCAAAACCCCCTTTAACTGCCAATATTTTGCGCCAATAAAATAGGCTGTGACAGCAGTCACTGCAACCACCCCCCATAAACCCGCAAGCACCCCGGTACGAAGCTCAGATTGCAGCTTTAAAAGAAATTGCTGGGAGGCTGCAAAAAAACCGCCTGCCAAAAACAACCAGGGGAAAAGCCAACTATATGAGCGAAATTGTTCACCAAGAAAAAGACTGCCGATGAATGGATGAAAAAAAAGAAAACCGATAAAAATCATCATCGTCACAAACAAGATGGCGACAGCCAAATAAAAATTAATTTTCAGCGCTTGTGAATCACCATCGGTTTTTCCATCTAAACCCACATATTGATAGATAATCGGCTCTAAGAATAAAACCAGAAAAGTGCTGACAAGAAGCATCGGCATAAATGCCAATTGATATACAGCTGCATAGCCACCCACATCAACAAGATTACCATAATGCTGCAATGTCCACCGCTCTGCCATCATAACCAACCATATACAGGCATTACTGATGTACAGCGGCATCTGGAAATGATTTATCGCGGAAGTATCCGAAGATGTTATGGTGAGCTGACCAACCGGTGAGCTTTCCAGCACTGGTTTTAATAGTTTTTTTAGAAAAATCCCATGACAAGCCACGGCTAAAACAGCTGCTATCAAAAATCCACTAAGGGCGGCTTCCGCCGTATGAGCCGTCAGCAAGATGATAATTCCAATTGCAAACAAAAAACGACCGGTCTCAAAACTGCCCTGAATAACCCCCCGAAAGCACCTCTCCCTGGCAGCATCCTCTATACCAAATGCAACCCTATTCAGGAGTAAAGATATAGCCAAAAAACCAACAATTACAATACAATAAAAATTAGGCAACGTATCAAAATAATGTGCACTGATTGCAATAGCCATGCAAACAAAAAAAATCAACCCTATTTGGCGAAGCAAGGTTCGCCCCAAGTTTTTCAGCAGCAAAGGTAATTTTCCGGCTTCTCGCCAATGTGTATAGAACCTAATCCCTGTTTGGGAGATAGGATTTCCACCGATCTGTACCACCATTGTGGTAAGACTAATGGCCAAAGCCATTCTACCATACTCAGCTGTCGACAACAGCGTCGTTAAAAAACGAGTTCCCACAAGAAGCGCAAGAACGGAGCTGCCAAGGCCAAATCCAACCCAAAACGCCTCACCCATCAATGGTGATATCTTGCTCTGCAGCACAGATAAAAATTGTCTAAAAACCTGCCATGGCAATGTAAAAAGATTTTTTCTTTTTTTTACATTTTCATACTTTAATTTTTTCAATAATAACCTTGCCAAGTGATTTGTTCAGATCAATTTTATTGAACTGCTTTTTCCATAACCATTTTTATCTGGTCAATCACATAATGAATTGATTTTACATCCAAGGTGGGGTGCACCATAAACATCATTGAAGTCTCCCCCAATTGTTTTGCAACCGGAAGATAAGAAAAATTTTTATCTTTTTTTGAACCATCGATTTTATATGAACAATTTTCAAATGCCTGTTCCAGATAAATTTCAGGGCATATCCCATAATTGCATGGGATACCCTTATCATTTAACACTTTCACCACTCTATCCCTGTTCCAGTTTTCTCTTAATTCATCTGGCTTTATAAAAACATAATATTTATAATAGGAATGATGAACATCTGAATCAGGTATGGCCGTGCGCAGTCCTGGAATATTAGTAAAAGCCTGGTCAAACAAGCCTGCAAATTGTCTTCTTTTTTCCACCTGCCCATCAAGCTTTCGCAGCTGAACCCGACCCATAGCCGCCTGCATTTCTGTCATTCTGCAATTGGTCCCAAAGCTGTTTACGAGCCATCTAAATCCGGGGGCATGTTTTTTGGAAACTGCCTCAGTATAATTTTTTCCATGGTCCTTATAGCTCCAAGCCTTCTCCCAGATTTCCCGATTATTTGTTACCAGCATGCCGCCCTCACCACCGGTGGTCATTATTTTATCCTGGCAAAATGAAAAAATAGAACAATCTCCAAAACCACCTGCTTTTTTCCCCTTATACTCTGCACCATGGGACTGGGCACAATCTTCTATTAAAACAATACCCTTTTGTTCACAAAACAATTTTATTTTATCCAGTTCGCATGGCCAACCTGCCAGATTGACTGCTATGATAGCTTTTGTTTTAGAATTAACTGCTCTGGCTATACTTTCCAGGGTTATATTCTGACTCACCGGATCAACCTCTACAAAAACAGGGATTGCGCCTCTCAAGGCCACGCAACTGACAGAAGCCATGAATGTCCTTGGCGTAACAATGACTTCATCTCCCTTTCCTATATTAAAAGCAATAAGTGCTAGATCAAGGGCAAGACTTCCGTTTGCAAGGGCAATGGAATATTTAGATCCAATATAATGGGCAAATTCTTTTTCAAAAGCATGAATCTCATTGCCTGTCCATTGATTTACTTTCCCTGATTTGAGCACATTGACGACTGCCTGAATTTCATCTTCTTCAAAATGAGGCCACGGAGCAAAATCCATCTTATTCATCCACCTTCTTTATTATTTTGACTGGGCATCCAAACGCAACAACACTATCCGGTATGTCCTTGTTCACAAAACTATGGGCACCCACAATCGCATTCTCTCCAATGGTAATTCCGGGCATTATAGTACTGTGACTGCCAATATTACAATTTTTCTTTAGTGTAACCTTTCCTTTTTTATTACCTATGGTTGAAACCGAATAAATCGAACAATGAGATCCTATCTGGACATAATCTTCAATTTCAACTTCAAATCGGGCATTAATATAGGAAAAAGCGCCAATATCTGTTTTATAACCCAGTTTCAATCTGTCAGCCCCCTGAACAACCCAGTTGTATATGGTTGGTTTTCCATCAATAATTTCAGGGTATTCCCATTTTTCAAATCTATTGTCCATGATCCGATCCCCCCACGAATTCTTCAGCAGTCACATGCCCTTTTTGATGAATGCCTTCACTTTTATAAACCTGAGTTATTGTAAAAATAAGAATTTTCATATCAAGCCGTATGCTTTGATTGTCAACATACCAGAGATCCAGTTTAAATTTTTCTTCCCAGGAAATTGAATTACGCCCATTAATCTGGGCCCAACCTGTAATCCCTGGTTTTACATTGTGGCGCCTTGCCTGTTCAGTTGTATATCTTTTCAAATATTGCATCAAAAGAGGTCTGGGTCCCACCAGGCTCATGTCACCCTTTAAAACATTTACAAGCTCCGGCAGCTCATCCAGACTTGATTTGCGCAAAAAAGAGCTGAAACGGTTAAATCGATCAACATCCGGCAAAAGCCTTCCTTTGGCATCTCTTGCATCTGTCATTGAACGGAACTTATACATTATAAAGGGTTTTCCATAAAGCCCGGGCCGCATTTGCCTGAACAATACAGGAGATCCCAATTTAAACCGGACCATTATTGCAAGACAGATCAAGATTGGCGTCAATGCAGCAAATGCTGTCAATGAGATTGAAAAATCAAAAAATCTTTTCATAATAAAACATTATACCTTTGGAGGGTTGAGGTCATATTCAGGAATAATTTCTTTAAGCAGTGCCCTAATCGTATCATGGCTTCTGTTTTTAGACTCATCTTTTAAGTTTTCAAGCTTTTGGCTCAACCCATTCATATTGATTTTCCGGCTGTTTAACACCATAATCTTTTGATGATCTGTTGGAACAACATTCTCCTGGGCAGTCATCAATTCTTCATACAACTTTTCCCCCGGTCTCAACCCTGTGTACTCAATCTTTATATCAACCCCGGGTTCAAGCCCTGAAAACCGGATCAAATCCCTTGCCATGCTGTCTATTTTGACCGGTTTTCCCATCTCAAGGATGAAAATCTCACCGCCCTTTCCCATGGAACCTGCCTGGAGGATCAGCTGACAGGCTTCCGGAATCAGCATAAAATATCTTATCATTTCGGGGTGAGTAACCGTCACCGGCCCTCCCTCCTTGATCTGTCGTTTAAAAAGCGGAATGACACTGCCGACACTGCCAATTACATTTCCAAATCTCACCGTAATAAATCTTGTTTTTGACCCTTTGATATTATTCATATTCTGAACCAAAATTTCAGCGATGCGTTTACTGGTCCCCATGACATTGGTCGGATTGACCGCTTTATCCGTGGAAACAAAAACAAATTTTTCGCATTTGAATTTATGGGTAACCTCAACAAGGTTTCGGGTCCCTTCAATATTATTGTCCACCGCCTTCCAGGGATGATTTTCCAGCATGGGAACATGCTTGTATGCTGCTGCATGGAATACAATATCCGGTTTAAACTCTTCAAATATTTTATTCAACTCCGTCTTATTCTGGATATCCCCTAAAACCGGTATGACCTCAACACCCGGAAAGCTTTTTTTAAGTTCAAGATCAATCTCATAAAGGGGACTTTCTGCTCTTTCAAAAAGGATAATTTTTTCAGGATAATATCTGCAGATCTGACGGCAAAGACCGGTTCCTATGGAGCCACCTGCCCCGGTAACAAGCACCCGCTTATTGCCAAGATATTTTCCGATTTCCGCTTTATCAAGCTTAACTGGCTCCCTGCCTAAAAGATCCCGGTACTCAACATTTCGGATGGAGTTGATGTTTATTTTCCCATCAATTACTTCCC
>CAXHYW010000229.1:0-6036 GCA_964021475.1 uncultured Desulfobacteraceae bacterium
GATGGGAACCCGTGAAGAGGTGTTTGGCTCTCCCCGTCATCCCTACACAAAAACCTTGCTGGGATCCTATTTAAGTCTGGACAATCAATTGACGGTCCAGATTCCGGATATGAGGGAAGCACCGGATTTAACCCTTAAAAGCGGGAGTTGTCGGTTTGCGGTGAATTGTAAATGCTGTTCGAGTTCCTGCGATACCGGAAGTCCCAATTGGGTAATAGTTTCAGGGACCCATCGGGCCCTTTGTTGTGATGAAACCCTTATCAGGAAAAAAAATGAGTAACCTATATCCGAAAAAATCTGCCTTGATCGAAATGAAGGGGATTTCAAAAGAATATGCGCCCCAAAAGCGGTTTTTCTCCAAATGTCAGAACAAGGTGCTGGCATTAAACGATATTGATTTATCCATTGAAAAAGGGGAAATATTTGGATTGGTCGGCCAGAGTGGCAGCGGGAAGACCACCACCGGCAGACTTTTGGTCCGGCTGGAAGAGCCCACATCCGGCAGTATCCTCTTAAACGGCAGTCCCATAAATGATCTAAAGGGCGCGAGATTGAAAACCTATCGGTCAAAGGTTCAGATGATTTTTCAAGACCCTTATCAATCATTAAATCCCCATCTGTCCATTGCCGAAACTATTTTAGAGCCCCTGGTGGTTCATGGATTTGGCAACGAGGTTACCCGGAGGGAGAAGGTGTTGCATACCTTGGATATTGTCGGGCTATCCCCGGGTCAGGATTTTTATGACCGATATCCCCACCAGCTTTCCGGTGGCCAGCGCCAGCGGGTTGCCGTGGCAAGGGCCATTGTGCTGGATCCGGACTTCATTGTGGCAGATGAGCCCACCTCCATGCTGGATGCCACCATTGCCATCCAATTGTTCAAATTGCTCACCGATATTCGGAAAAGATTTGACATGACCTTTTTGTTTATCACCCACAATTTGGCAGCGGCCAATTATCTGTGTGATCGCATTGCCGTGATCCATGAGGGGAGTATCGTTGAAGTCAATACGGCCAGTAATATTATCCAGCGCCCCGAGCACCCCTACACCCAAAAATTGATCCAGGTTCAACCCGGTTTTAATTATTCTTAGATTCTTTTCCAGGCATAGGGTTTCCTCTTTGAGGAAAAAGGCATGCACATTATTCAATGGTCGGAAAAATTCAGTACTGCCAATCCAGAAATTGATACCCAGCATAAAAAACTGCACAAGGCATTTACCCGGGAAATTGATGGGATGATCACAGATGGGAAGATGCTTTTAGTCAAGAACAGTATGAAAAATTATTTAAGATGTAGCGGCGGGTTATAAATTTCAGCTAAAACATGTTATAAACGACTTAAAAATTTGTGTTGACCATATCAAATGAATTTTGATTTTCAAGACCATTTTCGTCTTTTTATGATCAAACCAACCTTCCATATATATATAAATCCAAAAATCAAGTTTCTATATTATTTTATTTACCTTGGCGGATCTTCGAACCGGAAAGATAATATTCTATTAAGTTTAGCCTGGCAGGTCTTCGAACTGGTACAGCAAAATAACAGATAGGATAATTATTGTTTTTTGGTTGAGTAAAGGGATCTATAGTTATCTTCAAGAAACGAGCTAAACTCTTTGTCCATCTTAGTCTTGAGTTTAGCTCGATCCTCTTTCGAATTTATATTCAAGAGCTCACTCTGAAGGTCTTGATCTATGGATATATTCCCATTGTTGTTAAGGTCAGGTGCATTGAAATATGTGCCAATAATTCTTAATGAAATATATTGTTGTTCGAAATATTCATAAAATTCTTTACACAGATTGTAGGATTTCAAACCTAAAAATTCACCCTTTGAATTTAAATCCTGTAGTTTTTGACTATGTTCTACACAATCCTCAAGGGAGTATAGAAGGCACTTTCCTTTTTCACGCCCATGCTCTTTTCTATAACAAATTAATCCATTCTTGGCTGAGGATGGAGTTAATGATGCATCGTGCTGGTATGAATCAATTTCTTCATTCATATCGTCTAAAATTCGAAAAGAGAAAAACAAACCATTTGCATATCCATGTATTGCATTAGAAATTTCTTCTAAAAATTCAATTTGCTTTTTAGCCCTTATTTGGTTTTGCCAAGAAGAAAGCGCCTTCCACGCGAAATACGCTAACAAACATGAAGCTATAGCTGTAAGCCAAATTGGTAAATCTTTAATAATGAAGATATCTATAGGGCAAGGTATATTTGAGGTTTCGCAGGCCATATGTATCATATACGCGCAGAAAAGAACTCCTGCAACAATAAACTATCCATAGTTTCAAACTTTAAAAGAATGACGGAAATCTCAACAATATTTTCATTAGTCTTGATTGCTCATCAAAAAAGAGATTTGGAGATTTTCAGCTCCCCAGGCAATCAACTTATTATATTTATTTAGATTATTATGGAAAAATATTTTAAATGAAGGTTGTTAGATAAATAAGTTGATTTTTGAACGTACCGATAACCACCCCGGTGTGATGTTTCGCCGGGTCTGCGTTTATTGGATTGTTATGCCTTTTTTATTATTGGAAATAGCCAATCTATTTTCTTACGACCCAGTTCATTACGTAATTCCAAGCTTTGTTCCATTGCCTTGTTAAGCTCAGGTTTAGTCATAGGTGTTAAATTTCCTGTTTTTTGGGCAGCAACATGACTATTGAACCACGTAAGTGCAAGTTCGTCCGCCTCATCCTCTTGCTGTTTTATTTCCTCTGAAGATAATTTATCAAACAAAGGTGACCTATGTTTTTTAATTGCATGAACCACTTCATGTAACACAGTAAAGATAAAATATTTAACTGTCAGCTCATTCTCCGGTTGGTCGGGGTATGGGAATATTCTGTCAGATATTATAATTAGTTCATATTTTTTATATTTATGTGGAAGTCTACAAGCATCCATTTTGCCTAAAGAGAAAAATACTAACCCTTTTCCTTCAGTAGAGTATATATTGTCAGGCAAATATCTAAGCGCCAACTCAATCCACTTTTTTTCCTTAAGATCACAATCTATAACTCCAGGAAACAAATTTTTAACCTCTTTATCATGATAATTTTGGCGTTAGGCTCTATCAGCTGAGCCAACAATGGGAATAGGTTTGCCACAAGCTAATTTTTGGTCTCTTAGGGCGTTCTCCCAACCGACAGCGGACATTAGCTGTTCTGGTGTTAAGCAAATCGCACCACGTAAATCAGTAATATATGTTGAAGGACCTTGAGAAGATAATTGGCCGACAGTGTATATCCCGAACTTTGCCCCGGTCAAATCCGCAAACTCAAAGTCTGCACAATGTAGATCAGTTCCTCTTAAATCTGCATCAACTAAGTACGCTGAAGCTATACATGAATTACTTAAATTAGCTCCAGCTAAATTAGAACCTTTAAAACACGTACCATTAAGAAATGCATTTGACAAATTAGCAAAGTTAAAGCTAACCCCTTTTAAATTAACACCTTGGAAATTTGCATGAGACAATTCGCAATATTCCAACCCCCTCAATGCTTCCACTCCTGCAATATCTTCTATGCGTTTAATGATCCCGACCTTTTTTAGAACCCCTTCCTCAGAACCCCAGCTAGACAAATCAGTCAATGTCTCTTGGTAACCTCTAATTTGTTCCTTGAAACTTCTGCGTTCGTTCAACCAAGTGATCAAGCAGCCAAATAAGGCTAAGTCCAATATTAGACCGTTGGCTTCAACAATTACATCTTTGGCTTCAATCTCAAATAGAAAATTCAAAAGGCAAACAGTAAGCGCACATAAAATAAATAAAACAATACCTATTCTTAGCTCAGACAGATAGATCCAGCCTAAAAACCTACGTCTTTTATCTGGCCCTTTGTGGAGAGGATAAATCCGCTTAAAACTATCGTAAGCTTCTTCAACATCTATTGGTCCATCAGTCATTATTGATCTCCATACTTGCGTGAATTCAATTCCAGAGTGCCTAAGCAGTAAGCTGCCGAAAAAACCGACACGACAGCCTTTAAATTAAACAATACTGAAACTCGGTTTTTTTGGTCAGCTTGATTGCTATTATTAGCTGCCCCATTTGGCATAAAAGCAAATCGACAGTAAGATCAGCAAAACTGTAGAGCCTAAGAACAGAAAATTTAGTGCAAGGCTTTGAGTCAATTGTGAAAAAACCGATGTGCCTTTAGGCAGTGCTACATTTTCACTTATTAATTTAGAATAGAAACCAGAAATGCCCACACTATCTTCAATTTCTTTGCCAGCACGATTAGCCGTATGATATAAACTTCTGTTCCTTACATCAATTATCCATAGAAGCAACCCTACTGGTGCTCCTAATAATGGGATAATCCACATCAATTCTTTCGCATCCTGGAATGCAGAGATACTGAATGACAAGATTGCACCAATAACTACCATATTGCCTGCTATTGCAGCATGCCTCCATCGAAGAAAAAAACGATAATTATTTCCTACTTCTTCATATATTTTTTCTTTCATATGATGCTTTCCTTGATGCAGCTAAGTGATTATACGCATCCGTACATCATGATTATTTGAACGCTATACAGACAAGTTGACCCTAAATTAAACTTGATTGGACATAATCATTCCTGATAGCAAAAAGCAACAGGAAAACTTATTACATTGAACACTTTCCAGCCCCCGATTAATAAAACCGGTTTGGGGTATGCTCGGCAAAGGGAAATTTATTATATTGGTACGTTGAAAAATAGACTTTAAAAGCTGAGTATTTCGTTTTGATCTATTCTTCATATTTTTTTGTCTTTTTCATACTCTGAAATTGATCGAATCCCGATAGATCGTGCCAAGGTATTTTTCCGGGATATTTGCAAATATCGATAGGGCCAAACCGGCCTGTGACATAAGCGCCATATCCATAATTCCGCATTATATACTGAACAGAAACTTGAACGGGCTCAACAAAGCTATCATAAGCGGTTGGTTTAAGTGCATAGTTAAATCCACCAGTATGCTCTACGCTAGGATATAGAATTCCAAACAAAGCATCAGATTGTAGAAGTTCTGATGTTATTGCGGATGTTATACGATATTCTTCTTTATTCCCTTTTCTGCTTAATCTATCGACAAAAAAGGCATCAACAATCTGAACCGCTAAGCGTATTTCTGGCTTAAGAGCATCAAGCGCATATTTGTAAGCAGCATCAAACATGGGTAGCTCAAAGACGGTTTTTGATCGTCTCCTTAGGCTATCAATATCTCCTAAAATATGTATATTAAATTTGGGGCTTGGATTTAAAACATATTTTGTAAGATGAAAAAAATCGCCCTCGTTTAATCTACACTCCGCGAAGGTTGTTTCAGGACTAGTCCCAGCATAGAATATTGGTGATATAGATGAATTTGCACGGCCCGGAGATACATTTTTTTTCGGTGGATATTTTAAATCTTCTGTATGAAAAAATAATTCACCACACTTCGATGGCCGAACCCTCCAAACTTCAATAGGATTAGAAATATTATAGGGAAGCATCAGAAAAAAATAAGTTAGAAAATCAACTAATTTTCGGATATCTTCTTTATCAACATCTTCAATTTTTTTTATATTAAACTGTTTTATGAGTTCTGAAACTTTATCTAATGCTGAAACAGGTTCTTTGTTCAGTTGTTTGACTGCGTCATCTATCCAAGAAAGGTCTCTTGATGATTTTTTTGCCATTTTGAATCCTTCAAGAATTTTGTCATGTTCAATTTCCGATCAATTTGGTTTCCGTCTGTCACTTTCAAGTTATCTGAAGATTCTGAGATCCAGACTATTATATAGCAAAATAAACTTAATTGGACAATAATCTGACTCTTGGAAAAATGGAAACTTACATTGATAAGTGTTTGAGTATCCAGCCACCCTGGAGCTGATGTGGTCAAGTAAAAATGGACACTTTGCTTAAGCGGCATGGCCTTTTTCCCATAAAAAGAAAACGGCAGTTTAGAGACCCCTGTTTAAATCTCTGGGTCTTGAAACGACCAGGGAAACCCTTGAAAAAGGTTTGACAG